>NZ_CP015092.1 GCF_001975705.1 Salipiger abyssi | reverse complement strand
GCTACACGCTCCACATCGACGCGGCCGTCGAGGACATGCGCGACAGCCCGAACGAGGTGGCCGTGCCGCTCACGACCGATGGCGCGGGCACGCCGGTGGCCGGCCGCCGCTACATCGCCAACTTCACCTACGACATGTGAGGGGCAGGGCCATGATCCGTACACTCCATCGCTGGCCGGGTCTTCTGGCACTCGCGCTCGTCACGATCCTGAGCCTGAGCGGCGCTGCGCTCTCGGTCTTTCCGGCATTCGAGCGCATCACCGCGCCGCAGGTGGAGACTGGCCTGACAGTCGCCACCCTCGCGGACCGCATCCAGGCCGTCTATCCGGGCGTCGAGCAGATCCGGCGGTCGCCCTCCGGTCGGATCACCGCCTATTGGTTCGATCAGGGCGCGCCGGGTGCTGCCGTGATCGACCCGGCGACGGGCGCGGGCGTTGCCTCGGCCGACCCGAACCAGGCGCTTCGCTGGCTCACCAACTTTCATCGCTCGCTCTTCCTCGGGGATGGCGGGCGCATCGCCATGGCCGCCGGGGCTGCGGCGATGCTGGTCCTCTCGCTCTCGGGTGCTGCGCTGGTCGCGCGACGGGCGGGCGGATGGCGGCACTGGTTCGCGTCCTTGCGCGGTCCGTTCGCGGGCAGGCTGCATGTCGAGATCGCCCGGATCGCCGTCATCGGCCTCGTTCTGTCCTCCACCACCGCCCTCTGGATGACAGCCTCCACCTTCGATCTTCTGCCGGACGGTAGCGTCCTGCCGGCTGATCCCACCGAAGTGAGCGGAGAGATTGGGTTCGCTCTCGATCAGATGGCCACGCTGCTGCAGACGCCCGTCGCCGAGCTGCGCGAACTGAGCTTTCCCTATCCCGGCGATGCGACGGACGTGTTCACACTGAAGACCGACCGGGGCACCGGCTATCTTGACCAGGGAACCGGCGCGCTCGTGGCATGGGCCGACCTGACCGGGTGGGAGCGCGTCTCGGAAACCATTTACATGCTGCACACGGGGCAGGGGGCCGCGACGCTCGGCCTTGTGCTCGGGATGATGGCGCTCGGAGTGCCGGCGATGGGCGTGACCGGCGTCTTGATCTGGCTTGCCGGGCGGCGCGGGCGGCCGCGCATCCGGGGCAACCAGCCCGCGGGCCGTGCCGAGACGATCATTCTTGTTGGCAGCGAGGGTGGCAGCACCTGGGGCTTCGCCGCGACCCTGCATGCCGCGCTGACGGCAGCGGGGCAGGGCGTCCATGTTGGCCCGATGTCGGGCTTCGCGCCAGAGCGCTACGCCCGTGCCGAGCGCATCATCCTTCTCGCCGCGACCTATGGCGATGGTGCCGCGCCGGCTTCGGCGAAGGGCTTTCTCGACAGGCTGACCGCGTGCGATCAGGCGCCGGACATTCCACTTGCGGTGCTCGGCTTCGGCGACCGTAGCTTTCCAGCCTATTGCGCCTTTGCCAAGGACGTTTCGACAGCGGCGCTAACGCAGGGCTGGCCCGAGCTCCTGCCGTTGGACACGATCGACCGCCAATCGCCACAGGATTTCGCGCGCTGGGGCCGAGCTCTTGGCGAGGCGCTTAGCATCTCTCTCGAGCTTTCTCACCAGCCCGTCTCGCCGCGCACCGAAACATTGACCCTCGTCTCGCGGCGCAACTACGGGGCCGAGATGCAGGCGGGGGCCGCGATCCTGCGCTTCGCCCTGCCGCGCGCGACGCCGTGGCAGCGGCTGACCCGCGCGGGCTTCGCACGGTTCCAGGCGGGCGACCTGATCGGCGTCCTGCCGCAGGGCAGCCCGGTGCCGCGCCTCTATTCGCTGGCCTCGGGCCGGCGCGACGGGTTCGTCGAGATCGTGGTGCGCAAGCATCCGGGCGGTCTGGCCTCGGGCCAGCTGACCGCGCTGGAACCGGGCGATACGGTCCGGGCCTTCCTGCGGCGCAATCCCGGCTTTCACGCCGGTCGCGGTCGCACCCCGCTGATCCTGATCGGGGCGGGCACCGGCATCGGGCCGCTGGCGGGCTTCATCCGCGGCAATGCGCGGCACAGGCCCGTGCACCTGTTCTTCGGGATGCGGCATGCGGACAGCGATTTCTTCTATGGCGAAGAGATGCCCGGCTGGCAGGCTGAGGGGCGGTTGACCCGGCTTGTCACCGCCGTCTCGCGCGGCGCGCGGCGCAGTTATGTGCAGGACGCCTTGCGCGCCGACGCGGCGCAGGTGGCCCGGCTTATCTGCGACGGGGCGCGTGTGATGGTCTGCGGCGGGCGCGACATGGCCACGGGCGTGAGCGATGCGTTGGCCGAGATCCTCGCACCTGCCGGGCTTGAGCCTGCAGTCCTGAAGGCGGAGGGGCGGTATGTCGAAGATGTCTACTGAGCGCGCGCGCATCGCCCTGAACGGCCCCACCATGGGAACGCGCTGGTCGGCGCTTTTTTTCGCGCGGCCGGACTTCGACGCGGCCCCGATCCGCTCCGCGCTGCAGGCGGCCGTGGAAGACGTGGACACGCAGATGTCGACGTGGAACGCGGAGAGCGCGCTCATGCGGATCAATGCGGCGCCGGTGGGCGATTGGGTGGTGGTGCCGGAGCAACTGCGGGCTGTTTTGAGCCTCGGGCTCGAGATCGGGCGCGCCTCGGGCGGGGCCTTCGATATCGGCATGGGCGATGCGGTGACGGCCTGGGGCTTCGGGCCCGGGGCCGCCGCGCCCGAGGGCATCCGCGCCGCCATGGCCGCGCCCCGCCGCCCGGCGCATGAGATGCTGGAAATCGACGGAATCCAGCTGCGCAAGACCGCGCCCATTGCGCTGGATCTGAACGGCATCGCCAAGGGCTATGGCGTCGACCGGCTCGCCGAGACCTTGCGCGATCATGGGATTGCCGACGCCCTTGTCGGCATCGACGGTGAGATGCGTTCCATGGGCCTGCGCCCCGATGGCGAGGCATGGATCATCGCGGTAGAAGCGCCGGACCCTGATCGCCGGACGCCGCAATCGGTTCTGGCGCTGCAGGACGCCGCCGTCGCGACCTCCGGTGACTACCGCCATTGGGTCGAGGTGCATGGGCGCCGCCTGTCGCATACCATGGATCCGAGACGTGGCGCGCCGCTGATCGCGCCGCCCGCCTCCGTCACCGTCGTGGCCCGCACCTGTGCCGAGGCCGACGCCTGGGCGACGGCGCTGATGGTGCTCGGTGCGGAGAGGGGTGCGGACCTCGCAAGACAACGTGGACTCGACGCCCTGTTTCTTCTGCGCGATGATGAAGGGAATGCAATGGGCGTGGGAGTCGGGCGTCTTTTTTCCGAAGAACCAGCGGCAATCGCCTCAGCCGGGGGAAGATGAGCCGCATGGAACAGACCCGTACCGATCGCTTCAAGACCGCACTCCTGCTGATGGCCGCAACCGGGCTGATCGTGGGACTCGCATTCTACCTTGCGGGCCAACCAGAGATCGCGAACCTGATCTGGATTGCAGGAGTTGTTCCCGCGCTCGCAGCGCTTGTGGTCGAAATCGTCCGGAGCATTGGGCGCGGCGAGGTGGGCCTCGATATCGTCGCCGCGCTCTCCATGACCGCGGCGCTCGTCTTCGGCGAGACGCTCGCAGCGGCGGTCGTTGCGGTGATGTATTCGGGCGGCACCTTCCTCGAAGCCTTCGCAGAGGGCCGCGCCCGTCGGTCGATGCAGGACCTCCTGTCCCGCGTGCCCCGGACCGCGACCCGGCACCGCAACGGTGCGCTGGAGGAGGTGCCGCTCGACGAACTCGCCCCCGGTGATCGCCTGCTGATCCGGCAGGGCGACGTGGTGCCGGTAGACGGCACAGTGGCCTCCGACACGGCCTTCCTCGACACCTCGGCGCTGACCGGCGAGTCCCTGCCAGTCCGGCTGGCGCGCGGGGCCGACGCCATGAGCGGCTCGACCAATGCGGGCGAGGCCTTCGACCTGACGGCGACGCGCGAAGCCAAGGACAGCACCTATGCCGGGATCGTTCGCCTGGTCGAGGAAGCGCAGGCCTCCAAAGCGCCGATGTCCCGGCTGGCGGACCGCTGGTCGCTGGGGTTTCTGGCCGTCACCGTCAGCATCGCCCTTGCGGCCTGGTGGTTCACCGGCGATCCGATCCGCGCGGTCGCCGTGCTGGTGGTCGCCACGCCCTGTCCGCTGATCCTTGCCGTGCCGGTCGCGCTGGTGGCGGGTCTCTCGCGTGCGGCGCATTTTGGCGTGCTGATCAAGGGCGCAGGGCCGCTCGAGACGATGGCGCGGATCCGCACGCTGATCCTCGACAAAACGGGGACGCTGACGGATGGCCGTCCGCAGATCATGTCGGTCGACAGCGCGAGTGGCATGGGCGAGGACGACATCCTCCGCCTTGCCGCCGCGCTCGATCAGGCATCGAAACACCCCGTGGCGCAGGCCATCGTCGCTGCCGCAAAGGCGCGGGGCTTCACACTGCCCGTTCCGACAGAAGTGGCTGAGATCCCGGGCGAAGGGGTCTTGGGTCGTGTGGAGGACCGCGAGGTGATCGTCGGCGGCGACGGCTTCGTGGCGTCCCGTGTCGGGCGGATGGTGGGCGATCACCCCGCCAAGGGCGCCGGATCGGTCCTTGTCGCAGTGGCAGTTGACGGTCACATGGCCGGGCACCTCGTCATGTCCGACCCGCTGCGCGAGGGAGCGGGTGCCATGCTGGACGGTCTGCGCCGTCAAGGGATCGCGCGCATCCTTTTGGCTACTGGCGACCGCGCGGACGTGGCCGAGCGCGTGACCGAGGGGCTGGGCCTCGACGGGTGTCGCGTTGCCCTTAAATCTGAGACACGACGCGTTCGGGGATATTTTTTGCCCTTAATTATGAGATTCCACTGCCATCGCGCCTATGCTTTTCGCGCGCTGCCGGGCGATGTAAACAACCGCGGCAAGCAGACGTGGCTCCTTATCGAAGGCGCGCAATAGAGCAACCCTTGCATAGTCGTCGATGCCGGAGCTTGAGATGGCCGCTTTGACCAGTGGACGGGATTGGGCTGCATCAATTGCAGCAAGGCCAAACAGCCTTACTTCCAGCCTGTGGCCCTGAAGAGCGTATAACGGATCTCCGCGGAAGGCCTTTAATGATATGGCAAAGGTGACCGCGCGCATTGCGCGCCGAAATTGCTTGGAGCTGCGTAATCGCGCGGCGTATTCAAGCCGCGCGGCGCCGTTGCGCGCACGATTTATCAGCTTTTCGGGCATCTGTTCGCCACTGGCCTTGCCGAGCGTCGGCACAAGTCTCGTCCCACAAACCTGGCAGTCGAATGCCCAGGCTCGCCTCCAATGCTTGAGCGAAAGGCCCTCTCTGGAACATTGCAGGCAATGCTGGAATGGTATCTGGGCCGTCAGCGAGGCTTCTCGTGTCGTCATTGCTGGGAAGGTCAAAGATCGCACAACATCTGGGTCAATCCGTGCGGCGTTGGCAATCTTCGCCGCCGCAGCCGCGTCGACGTTGAAGTTCAAGGCGGTGCCATGCGCGGTATCGATTCTGAGATGAGCCAGTAGTTCCGCATCATCACAGTAGTTGGCCGCCGCCAGCCTAGACAACCAACCTGACAACAACTCGTCGGGCAGCGGCGCGACAGTCTTGGGCAGCGGGTGCGGCTTCACACCCCGGACTTCTCGAGCCGCCGATGGGGGTTCGCATGGCGCGACCAAACCGGCGTCCATTTTGCGATTGCGTCATCGGTGATGCATTCATCACCTGTGACAATGGCGTCGATGGAAAGATCCTTGATCAGGGCGAAGATGCGCGAGGTCACCCCGCCGGTCAGCGCAAGTATCTGCTTTAGTGACTTGACCTTCAGATTGGATTTCTTCTCGAGGGGCATTGCCGCGATGAGTGTCTGGATCATGTCCGAGAACTCGGCGTCGTCGCGCCAGTTTGGAAGGTGATGTTCGTCCAGCCGCCTGGCAAGCTGGATATCACCACGGATGGCATCGACGGCCTCGCTGACCCCCAGGCAGACCAGCGACACTTCGAGTTCATTGCTGAGATACCGCAGAACATTGAGAAAGCGGCGCTGTTCGCGGTGGGTCCCGGCCAAGAGGTTGTGGACTTCGTCGATCATGATCATCCGCAGGCCAAGGTCGCGCAAGAGCGCGACGACACGGACTTCGAGGGAGGCCACATTTTGAGCGCGCGCGCTCAGTGCCGTGGCCGGTGCCCCGACGGTCGCCAGGATGTGCAGATAGAACCGTCGTTCGTCGGGAGCTGGTGGTGCTTGTAACAGTAACAGCGGCGTTCGCGTAATTCCCGATGCTGGGTCATATTCCGGTGCATATCTGCGCGAAAGATTGCGGGCGATCATCGTCTTTCCGATCCCGGACGCGCCATGCACAAGAAGGCCAGGCATACGGGTTTGCCTTGGCGCTTCGATCATACACTGCAAACGGTCCAGAACTTGTTCGGCCCGCGGAAAGCCAATCCAGATATCCGATTGAATGAGGGTGATCCGACCGTCTTCCTCTGTTTTTCCTGCCCTCAATTCACCATCTCTCCACCTTGAACAATGGGCGCGATGTATCACCCGTATCGATCGCGCGCAGCCCTTCGGTTGTTGAGACGGCCGAGTTGGCGCCCTCCAATGTCCCTTTTCTTTCACGGGATCGGCGTTCGGCCCTCGTCAGGCTCCGGCTTTCAGACTCGATTTGGCGTTGCTGTCGGATCAGCTCAGCCAGGACCAGCTCATTGGACCCGGACTTGCCAAGGGCACGGGCATTCCTCATGGCTTCGCGATATTCCCAGAGCGACACAGGCGGAATTTCCAGGTTTCGGTACCGAGCTTCGACGTATCGGTCATTATCCAGTTCGACCCAGATCACCGAGAGGTCGCGAGGGTCGTAGCGGACGACCACCTTTCCATCCCCGCGCCCGATGTGGCCTGCAAGCGCATCGGACCAGTACCGTATCTGGAACAGATGGATGCCGTCACGCCTGACCTTGCGCAGTTCACTTGGCAGAAAGCTCACCCGAAAGGCTTCAATCTCGAAGGGGATATCGCCCATCATTTGCTCTGAGAGCGCCTCCCATTTGGCAACGGGCGTGCAGCCAAGACTTGAATGAATGCTGTTGTTGTAGCGGCAGATTTCCAGAGCAAACCAGCGATCGAAGTCGCTTAAGGTCATCGTGGCCATGCCCTCGGCGTCATAGTCGCCCTTGGCCACGACCGAGGATTGCGTTGTTCCAGGCAACAGGTGCACGGCCCCCATCATCGTGCCGATCAATCGTTCGATGTGCCCTCCGAAATGAGGACTGCCTGGCGGCCGATAGACCAGATCGATCCCCCATTCTGCACATGCCGACCGAAAGGCATGCGACCGGAAATCGCGCCCGTTATCGACGTGGATGCTATGCGGTTTACCCTGCGCGGGCCAAGGAACATTGCGCACCAATTCCGCCAGAAGTTCCGCCTTGGGGGCCACAGCCTGTGTCAGGCAAAGCGCCACCGACAGACGCGAAGGTGCCTCGAGAGAGGTGTAATATCCGGTCACCATCCGCGTTGCGACGTCGATCGCCAGCGTGACCCAAGGCCGCCCAATTGGTTTGCGTTCAAAACTGTCGACGAGAATGATGTCCGCAGGCGTATGGTCGATTTGCACGACCTCCAGTGGCCGGTTTGCCTTGTTGTCGCCTACGACCGGCGCAAATTTCTGGCGGGCCGCCTTTGCGCCTTCGCGTGCCTTGGCAATTTCACGGGCATCCATTGCATCCAGCCTGCGCTGAACCGTCCGACGTGTCGGCGGTTGCAAGCCCTGCTGCCAGCACGCGCTTCGGATTTCTGTCACGATGCGCGACAGGCTTGGGCGTTCCCGCCGTAAGAAATAACGGCGAAGATGTTCTTCGATCACCGCTTCCACCTTGCCGGATATCAAGGTTGTACCAGTCGGGCGGCCCCGTTTCCGAGAAGCCAGCGCGCTGGTGCGCCCACCCTCTTCGGCCAGACGCTTTATCCAGCGCCAGACAGTCGCCCTGCTGACACCAAGCTCCCAAACGGCGTCATTGATGCCACTTTCCAGACTGCCAGTTCCTTTGAGATATGCCTGAACAAGCGGACGCAGAACGGCCGCCCTGCGCGCCTCCTCAGCACCAGCGGCAACGAAGTCTTCGCGATCATCATCCATCAATATTTGCCACACGAAGCTGCGAACCCTGTCTCAGGTTTAAGGGCAAAAATATCGGATTTAAAGGCAAAATATCATATTTAAGGGCAAAGCAAGGCCGTTGATTTCGTTGGATTTCTCATCTCACAATTAAGGGCTACGCGACATCAGGTGAATAAGTTGCGCGTCCTCCGGGCGGCGATCGAGGATCGCCATGTAGTTCTGCGCGATATAGGCAAAGTCGATCTCGGCCCCGAACCCGAGATCCTGGTAGGTCAGCACCGCCGAGGCGATGGTATAGCCCATGGCCCCGGTCACCAGCGTCACGAGCAGCACACCCGTAGCGATCCGCGTTTTTCCCATGGCGGCGCTCAATGGACCTGGCCCCGCTCGGTCTCGCCATCCACGTCAGCGGTGCGGTGTTTTTCATATTCGGTGTCGGCAAGATCATCGACCACCTGGCGCAAGGCCTCCGTGTTGGACGTCGCTGCATCCGATTGCAGGTAGACCTTGGCGACATAGAGCCGGTCGAGGCGGTCCTCGAGAACCTTTTCCAGCGCATCGGCATCGCCAGATGTGAGCCTCTCAAGTTGAGGGTCATCCAGCACCCGCGCGATCTCGCCCCGGAAAGCGTCCCGCTCCGCCTCGGTCTCGAAGGGCGCGGACAATTCCCCGGCCCGCTCATGGTCCAGAACACGCGCAATCTCGTCTGCGAGGCGGTCGGCACGGTCAGACTGCGACGCAGTTTCATCGCGGGTTGCGAGGATGTCGTCGCGCGTGCCTGACCCGAGCCCGTCGCGCATCTCGGTTTCGCGGCGGACCTGATTGATGACCTCCGTGTCCCGGATCTCGACGACGGCCGCGTAGGTCGCGCCAAGCCCGCGGGCGAGATGGGCCGGCATGTCCGGATAACGCGCTCGGAAGTCATCTGCGACGGCATCCGCAACGGGGGTGCGGAGGTCGCGTCCCTCCATGATCCGGTCGACTTCGCGGGTGATCTCGCTGGCGCGGGCCGCATCGGTAATGCTCTCCCTGTAGGGTTCAGACCGGTCGATCACATCGCCAGGACGTGCGAGCAGGTCCGGGTGTGCCTCGAGATACGCGCGCTGCTCCGCCTCGATCCGGCGCTCCGCCCGCGAGACAACCTCCCAGTCCCGGTCCTCGATCTGCTGCACTGTCAGGCCGTCTGCGCGCATCTCCTGACGGATTGTCCCTTCCATCGCCCGCACCGCGCCCTCATGATAATGGAACCGCTCGCTGACCGGTTCCGCTTCCATGACACCATCCCGGCGCAGCACGTTTTCCCGTTCCAGAAGTGTCGCGTAGCCCTTAATTGTGAGATGAGAAATCCAACGAAATCAACGGCCTTGCTTTGCCCTTAAATATGATATTTTGCCTTTAAATCCGATATTTTTGCCCTTAAACCTGAGACAGGGTTCGCAGCTTCGTGTGGCAAATATTGATGGATGATGATCGCGAAGACTTCGTTGCCGCTGGTGCTGAGGAGGCGCGCAGGGCGGCCGTTCTGCGTCCGCTTGTTCAGGCATATCTCAAAGGAACTGGCAGTCTGGAAAGTGGCATCAATGACGCCGTTTGGGAGCTTGGTGTCAGCAGGGCGACTGTCTGGCGCTGGATAAAGCGTCTGGCCGAAGAGGGTGGGCGCACCAGCGCGCTGGCTTCTCGGAAACGGGGCCGCCCGACTGGTACAACCTTGATATCCGGCAAGGTGGAAGCGGTGATCGAAGAACATCTTCGCCGTTATTTCTTACGGCGGGAACGCCCAAGCCTGTCGCGCATCGTGACAGAAATCCGAAGCGCGTGCTGGCAGCAGGGCTTGCAACCGCCGACACGTCGGACGGTTCAGCGCAGGCTGGATGCAATGGATGCCCGTGAAATTGCCAAGGCACGCGAAGGCGCAAAGGCGGCCCGCCAGAAATTTGCGCCGGTCGTAGGCGACAACAAGGCAAACCGGCCACTGGAGGTCGTGCAAATCGACCATACGCCTGCGGACATCATTCTCGTCGACAGTTTTGAACGCAAACCAATTGGGCGGCCTTGGGTCACGCTGGCGATCGACGTCGCAACGCGGATGGTGACCGGATATTACACCTCTCTCGAGGCACCTTCGCGTCTGTCGGTGGCGCTTTGCCTGACACAGGCTGTGGCCCCCAAGGCGGAACTTCTGGCGGAATTGGTGCGCAATGTTCCTTGGCCCGCGCAGGGTAAACCGCATAGCATCCACGTCGATAACGGGCGCGATTTCCGGTCGCATGCCTTTCGGTCGGCATGTGCAGAATGGGGGATCGATCTGGTCTATCGGCCGCCAGGCAGTCCTCATTTCGGAGGGCACATCGAACGATTGATCGGCACGATGATGGGGGCCGTGCACCTGTTGCCTGGAACAACGCAATCCTCGGTCGTGGCCAAGGGCGACTATGACGCCGAGGGCATGGCCACGATGACCTTAAGCGACTTCGATCGCTGGTTTGCTCTGGAAATCTGCCGCTACAACAACAGCATTCATTCAAGTCTTGGCTGCACGCCCGTTGCCAAATGGGAGGCGCTCTCAGAGCAAATGATGGGCGATATCCCCTTCGAGATTGAAGCCTTTCGGGTGAGCTTTCTGCCAAGTGAACTGCGCAAGGTCAGGCGTGACGGCATCCATCTGTTCCAGATACGGTACTGGTCCGATGCGCTTGCAGGCCACATCGGGCGCGGGGATGGAAAGGTGGTCGTCCGCTACGACCCTCGCGACCTCTCGGTGATCTGGGTCGAACTGGATAATGACCGATACGTCGAAGCTCGGTACCGAAACCTGGAAATTCCGCCTGTGTCGCTCTGGGAATATCGCGAAGCCATGAGGAATGCCCGTGCCCTTGGCAAGTCCGGGTCCAATGAGCTGGTCCTGGCTGAGCTGATCCGACAGCAACGCCAAATCGAGTCTGAAAGCCGGAGCCTGACGAGGGCCGAACGCCGATCCCGTGAAAGAAAAGGGACATTGGAGGGCGCCAACTCGGCCGTCTCAACAACCGAAGGGCTGCGCGCGATCGATACGGGTGATACATCGCGCCCATTGTTCAAGGTGGAGAGATGGTGAATTGAGGGCAGGAAAAACAGAGGAAGACGGTCGGATCACCCTCATTCAATCGGATATCTGGATTGGCTTTCCGCGGGCCGAACAAGTTCTGGACCGTTTGCAGTGTATGATCGAAGCGCCAAGGCAAACCCGTATGCCTGGCCTTCTTGTGCATGGCGCGTCCGGGATCGGAAAGACGATGATCGCCCGCAATCTTTCGCGCAGATATGCACCGGAATATGACCCAGCATCGGGAATTACGCGAACGCCGCTGTTACTGTTACAAGCACCACCAGCTCCCGACGAACGACGGTTCTATCTGCACATCCTGGCGACCGTCGGGGCACCGGCCACGGCACTGAGCGCGCGCGCTCAAAATGTGGCCTCCCTCGAAGTCCGTGTCGTCGCGCTCTTGCGCGACCTTGGCCTGCGGATGATCATGATCGACGAAGTCCACAACCTCTTGGCCGGGACCCACCGCGAACAGCGCCGCTTTCTCAATGTTCTGCGGTATCTCAGCAATGAACTCGAAGTGTCGCTGGTCTGCCTGGGGGTCAGCGAGGCCGTCGATGCCATCCGTGGTGATATCCAGCTTGCCAGGCGGCTGGACGAACATCACCTTCCAAACTGGCGCGACGACGCCGAGTTCTCGGACATGATCCAGACACTCATCGCGGCAATGCCCCTCGAGAAGAAATCCAATCTGAAGGTCAAGTCACTAAAGCAGATACTTGCGCTGACCGGCGGGGTGACCTCGCGCATCTTCGCCCTGATCAAGGATCTTTCCATCGACGCCATTGTCACAGGTGATGAATGCATCACCGATGACGCAATCGCAAAATGGACGCCGGTTTGGTCGCGCCATGCGAACCCCCATCGGCGGCTCGAGAAGTCCGGGGTGTGAAGCCGCACCCGCTGCCCAAGACTGTCGCGCCGCTGCCCGACGAGTTGTTGTCAGGTTGGTTGTCTAGGCTGGCGGCGGCCAACTACTGTGATGATGCGGAACTACTGGCTCATCTCAGAATCGATACCGCGCATGGCACCGCCTTGAACTTCAACGTCGACGCGGCTGCGGCGGCGAAGATTGCCAACGCCGCACGGATTGACCCAGATGTTGTGCGATCTTTGACCTTCCCAGCAATGACGACACGAGAAGCCTCGCTGACGGCCCAGATACCATTCCAGCATTGCCTGCAATGTTCCAGAGAGGGCCTTTCGCTCAAGCATTGGAGGCGAGCCTGGGCATTCGACTGCCAGGTTTGTGGGACGAGACTTGTGCCGACGCTCGGCAAGGCCAGTGGCGAACAGATGCCCGAAAAGCTGATAAATCGTGCGCGCAACGGCGCCGCGCGGCTTGAATACGCCGCGCGATTACGCAGCTCCAAGCAATTTCGGCGCGCAATGCGCGCGGTCACCTTTGCCATATCATTAAAGGCCTTCCGCGGAGATCCGTTATACGCTCTTCAGGGCCACAGGCTGGAAGTAAGGCTGTTTGGCCTTGCTGCAATTGATGCAGCCCAATCCCGTCCACTGGTCAAAGCGGCCATCTCAAGCTCCGGCATCGACGACTATGCAAGGGTTGCTCTATTGCGCGCCTTCGATAAGGAGCCACGTCTGCTTGCCGCGGTTGTTTACATCGCCCGGCAGCGCGCGAAAAGCATAGGCGCGATGGCAGTGGAATCTCATAATTAAGGGCAAAAAATATCCCCGAACGCGTCGTGTCTCAGATTTAAGGGCAACGCGACACCTTGGTTCCCTTACGCTGAGCGCGATCAGCGAGCTCTCGCAGACCATTGCGCGCACGTGCTATATAAAGTGTGCAGGCGCACCCTGACAAAACCCTTGGGTAAAATGCCAAAATGCCATATTTTGCACATATGGAGCCTCAAGCATGTATAAAGTATAATATTTTTGATGATCCTCTTGAGGATGCGGAGGAGCTTGAAGAGACTTCTGAGGACGACCTGTGGTTCTTGCCCGGTCCGATGGAAGAGGAGCCGCATTATCTGCCGCCCGGACCTAGGGCCGAAGTGCGTGAGACCGCTGTTCTTGACGATTGGCGACGTGCCGAGGCGGGCCATGCTGCCCGCCTTGCCCGTGTGGCCGGCCGGATCGGGGCGCTAGACGACCGTCTGAAGCGTGGCCCGGAAGGCTGGCGGCACAGGCTTGCGTTGATCGAGGCGGCAGACCTCAGCTGGTTTGCAGGCGACCGAATTGGCCCGGATCGGCTGGCGCTCTGGATATCCATGCGCTTGTCCGGCGTGCAGGACGACACCGCAGCGCTTGCGCGTGTCGGATGGGCGGTGCGGCGTCTTACAGGCGGTCCCGGCCCAGACGTGGACCTGTCCGCCTTCCTCGATCGCCGTGACCCCGAGAACATGGTGGATGAAGCCGAGCCCTTCGCGGATCGCGCGGGCGGGTGGCTTGACCTGATGGCGCAAGCCGCCGACCTGCACCCGATCACGCGTGCCTGCATGGGGTTTCACCTCTGGAGCCTCGCGGGCCTCGGACAGCAGAGCAACCGAATGGAAGCGGCGGTCACGGCGTCGCGCATTGCCGCGCATGAGGGCGAGGGGGCAATATTCGCACCCCTGGCCATGGGTGGGGCGGGGGCGCTGCGCGCCGGCGGCCCCCCGGCTGAACGTTTGGCGCGCTGGCTCGAGAAAATGGAAACGGCCTGCCTGACCGCGATGCGGCACCTCGACGATATCGAGACATGGTCGGCGCTGGCGGAAGCCGAGATGACCCCACTCTCGGGCAAGACGCCGCCAGCCCTGCGCGGAGTGCTGACCGAATGGCCCCTGGTCTCTGCCCCTATGGCCGAGGCCCTGACCGGAGCCAGCCGCGCCGCTGTCCAGCGCAACCTCGCCTGGATGGAAGCGCGGGATCTGGTCCGCGAGCTAACAGGGCAAGGACGGTTCCGAATGTGGCGCGCCACAAACTGATTGTCGAAGCGATCTGTGCGCGCCGATGTTGCGTCTATCCGCAGCACGGCTGAAACGGTGAGGAGCACCGTTTTGCAGATGCTCGAGGTCAAAGAGTTCGGCTGATCGGCTGAGACAATTCGGCTATCGCCACGTCCCCAACTACCATGAAAGCATTGTCGACTGGGTCGTGACCGGTCTGCGGGTATAAACCGGACAGACCATACAACGCTCCAAGCGACGAACGAGCCGTTGTCGCAATGGCCTGTCCAGTGATGTCTTCTTGAAAATCGCCTTCGGAAAGAGCAGGGGCAGGACATGAAGCTGCAAAATCTCGAACGCCATCAAGCCTGGATCTACCTCGCTGCCATCCTTTCCGGTCTGGTCTTGGGCTCGCTCGCCCCCGGTATCTCGGGGGTGTTCGAGGCGCTGCTTTGGCCGGTGTTGGGGCTTATGCTTTTCACTACCTTCGCTCAGATGCCGCTAGCGCACCTGCCGCGCGCGACGCGCGACCGGCGTTTCATCGGCACCATGTTGATCGGCAATTTCGTCCTGGTGCCGCTGCTGGTCTGGGGGCTGATCGCGTTCCTGCCTGACGATCCTGCGCTTCGGCTCGGGGTGCTTGTCGTGCTGCTGGTGCCCTGCACCGACTGGTTCATCACATTCACCCATCTCGGTCGCGGCGATGCGGTGCGTGCCGCGTCCGCGACACCGATCCTCCTCGCGGTTCAGTTCGCCTGTCTGCCGCTCTTCCTTTGGCTTTTTCTCGGCGAGGCATTCTTTGAGCTTCTCGCCGCCGACCGCATTGCCGCCGTCTTTGCGGCGCTTGTCCTGCTGCCGCTCACAGCGGCTTTCCTGCTGGAGCGTTGGGCAGAGGCGCGCCCGGAGCGGGCCGCGATCGTAAATCGCCTCGCCTGGCTGCCGGTTCCGCTTCTGGCTGTCGTGGTGTTCCTGATCGCGGCCTCGCAAGTCGACGCGGTACGGGATGCGCTGCCGGTTTTGGCGCAGGTGGCGGGCGCCTACGTCGCCTACCTCGTCGCCGCAGCACTTCTCGGTGCGGCGACCGGGCGGGCGGCCGGATTGTCCACTAGCGGGTGACGAACGGTCATCTTCTCGCTCTGAACCCGCAACTCCTTCGTCGTACTTCCGCTGGTGCTGGTGCTTGGACCGGAGTGGAACGTGGCGGCCGTGGTCATCGTCTTCCAGTCGCTCGTCGAGCTCTTCGGCATGGTCGCCTATCTGTGGATCGTGCCGCGCTATCTGGTCCCCGAACATGCGGCGACCACGCAGGACTCCGCGGGGAACGAATGATCGCAAACAACGGCGCTGGCACCATTGTCCGCTTGGCTGACATGCATGGGCGTCCTCAACTATGGCCCTTCAGGTCACCTCCGTCAGCGCGTCGATCACAGGGCATTCAGGGACATCGTCACCGGTGCATTGCGCCACGGTGGAAGACAGCACGCGTTCGATGCGTTTGAGATCGTCGATCTTGGCGCGGACCGAGGCGAGATGCGAATTTGCCAGACCCTGCACCTCGCCGCAGGTCTGGGCACCGCCATCGACCAAGGCGAGCAGATCGCGGACTTCGTCGAGCGTGAACCCAAGCTCGCGCGCGCGCATGATGAAGCACAAGCGCGCGACATGCCGATCATCGTAGACGCGATAGTTTTTGCTGGAGCGCGGCGGCTCGGGCATAACGCCGATGTTCTCGTAGTAGCGAATGGTCTCGAGATTGCAGCCGGTCAGCCTGGCCAGATCTCCGCGCCTGAGGACCTTCACCGATCTGTGACGATTTTTCACGTTTGACCCTCTTGAGCCTGTACCTGCTACAGACCCTAGATTGAGATCATCACTGAGGCAAGGATGATTCGAACCATGACTGAAACCACATCCGCCGACCGGCAGACGGCAATGGACGAAACAGGGGCTGCCGACAAAAAGGCATGGACGACAACCTGGCTCGGCGCGCTTGGCGCGCTGGCGATGACCTCATGCTGCATCCTGCCGCTGGTGCTGGTCAGCTTCGGCGTTACCGGCGTTTTCATTGCGCAGCTGGGCGTTCTCTACCAGTACAAATGGATCACCTTCGCGCTGAGTGCCGCCTGCATCGGCTATGGATTCTACAAGGCCTACCGTCCGATCCCGACTGAGGCCTGCGCGGATGGCACCTGCGCGCGCCCCATGAACCGGAAACTCATGCGATCCATTCTTTGGATTGCCACCGCCATCGTCACCGTCGCGATGATCTTTCCCTATCTCACCCCATACCTTCTGTCCTACTGAAAGGCCGAACCCATGAAGTCACTCCATCTTGCCCTTGCGGTCGTTGGCACTCTCGCAGCTTCCCCCGCCAGCGCCGCCGAACAGCGCATCAATATCGGGGTAGGCGAACTGACATGCCCGACCTGCTCCTACACGGTGGCGGCGGCCATGCGGGGCGTTCCCTCGGTCGAGATCATCGACTTCATGGAAGGAGAGGAATTCGGCACCGGCACCTACATCGTCGCCTTTGATGACGAGGCCGCCGATCAGGACATGATCGTCGAAGCAATCCGCGCCACCGGCTATTCGGCGGACATCGTCGAGTCCGGCGATTTCTGATCGCATTCACCGACCCGCACTCGGAGCTGGAGACAGCATGACAGACATGAACAATAACAATGAACCCACGACCCTTTTGCGGCGCGGCCTCATCGGCAGCGTATTTGCGGCGATCTGTTGCTTCACGCCGTTCCTGGTGCTGATCGTCGCCGGGGTCGGACTTTCTGCCGTTGTTGGTTGGCTCGACTACGCGCTTTTCCCGATGCTCTTCGCCTCGCTGAGTGCGGTTGCATATGCCCTGTGGCAGCAAGCCGGCAGACCAGGGCACAGTCCGAAAGCCCTTCTCATCGGCTTGGCGGTTGTTCTTTCGGCTCTGCTGTTCTGGCTGGAGTTCCGCTTTGCTCTGCGGATCTCGGTTGCCGCCGCTTTGGCGGTGGCGGGATATGCGCTCTGGCTCAGAAAATCAGGCAGTTCAGCAGTGAGCCGGATCAAGAGAAACTGGCACAAGGAAAGGAACAGGTATGACCAAGACCTATGACCTCATCGTGATCGGCGGCGGCACCGCTGGAAATGGCGTCGCCCGGATGGCCGCGGATGCAGGCTGGAGCGTCGCCAGCATCGACAGCGAACCCCATGGCGGCACCTGCGCCCTGCGCGGCTGCGACCCCAAGAAAATGCTGGTCGCGGTCACCGAGGGTGTCGAATGGGCCGAAAACATGGAAGGCAAGGGGCTGGAGGCGCAACCTTCGGTCAACTGGCCCGACATGATCGCCTTCAAGCGCAGCTTCACCGAAGCTATGCCACCGCGCATCGAAGCCGGGTTGGAAAAAGCGGGGATCGACGTCTTGCATGGGCTGGCACGGTTCACCGGCCCCAATACGATCGAGTTGAACGGCGAGACCCTGACCGCGAAGCATTTTCATATCGCCACCGGCGCGCGGCCGATGACGCTGAACATCCCGGGCGAAGAGCATCTGACCACCAGCACCGAATTCCTGGAACTGCCTGAGCGACCGAACCGCATCGCCTTTGTCGGCGGCGGCTTCATCGCCATGGAATTCGCCCATATTGTCAAGCGGGCGGGCGCGCGCGAAGTGACAGTGCTGGAGATGATGGACCGCCCCTTGGGTCCTTTCGATCCCGACTTGGTCGCAATGCTGGTTGAGGCAACCGAAGAGCTCGGCGTCGATCTCCGCACCAAGGCGAAGGTGGCGAAGATCGAAAAGCAGGGCGACGAATTCACCGTCACGGTGGAAACTCCCGACGGCACCGAAACGATCACTTGCGATCTGGTGGTGCATGGCACGGGCCGGGTGCCCAATATCGATCGCCTTAACCTTGAGGCCGCCGGCGTCGAATACTCACGCCGTGGCATCAAGGTGAGCGACGCGATGCGCACCACCAATCCGGCGATCTTCGCCGCGGGCGACTGCGCTGCCAGTGGGCCCAAGCTGACCCCGGTGTCCGCCTTCGAAGGGCGTGTGGCAGGCAAGAACCTGCTGGCTGGAGAAGACGAGCGTACCGTGGATTATCCGCCGATCCCGTCGGTAGTCTTCACCCTCCCGATGGTGGCCACCGTGGGCTTGTCGGAAGCGGTGGCCAGGGAACAGGGGCTGAAGTTCGACACCCATTTCGAAAAGACAGGGGACTGGTATTCGTCGCTGCGCGTCGGCGCGAAACATACCGGATTCAAGGTTCTTGTCGAAGAGGGCAGCGGACAGATCCTCGGCGCGCATCTGATCGGGCCGGGCTCCGAGGAGCAGATCAATCTTTTCGCCATGGCCATGGGTGCCGGGCAGACCGCCAACCAGATCAAGGCCATGATTTTCGCCTATCCGAGCTATGCCTCCGACATCGGTTCGATGGTGTGATTCAAAATTATTGATCGGGGCCGTGTCGCGATACCGATCGCAAGCTAAGGAAGAACCAATGGACCAAACTGTAACGAAAGACGATTGCTGCACTGCCAGTGAAACCCGCGATGACAACTACGATCTCATTGTCGTTGGTGCCGGCTCGGCCGGGTTTTCTGCCTCGATCACGGCAGCCGATGCCGGAAAGCGCGTGGCGCTTATCGGGCACGGCACCACCGGCGGCACCTGTGTGAATGTCGGCTGCGTGCCGTCCAAGGCGATGATCCGCGCCGCAGAGGCGGTGCATGGCGGCGCGTCGGCCGCCCGGTTCCCGGGCGTCGAGCCCTGTGATCATGCGGTGGATTGGGGTGCCGTAGTGCAAGGCACCACCGATCTGGTCGAGGAGATGCGGCACAAGAAATATATAGACCTGCTGCCCGCCTATAAAAGCGTTACCTATATCGAGGATGGCCCGGCGCGATTGGTCGAGGGTGGCGTCGCTGTTGGAGGACGGGTGATATCCGCCCCGCGCGTCCTGATCGCCACCGGCTCGCGCCCCCACCTGCCAGCGATCGAGGGGATCGACACAGTGGAGCCCCTCGATTCCACCGATCTATTGACTTTGCCTGACCGGCCCGAAAGCATCTTGGTGCTGGGCGGCGGCTATATCGGCTGCGAGCTGGCGCAAATGGCTTCAAGGCTGGGGGTGAAGGTCACGCTAGTGACCCGCTCGCGCCTCCTGCCGGGCGCCGAACCGGAGGTGGCCCAGGCGCTGACGCAAGCGCTGAAGGCCGAAGACATCGCGGTCGAGACCGGTCTTGCTTACGTCTCGGTCGCGAAAGCTGCGGGCGGCGTCAATCTGACTGTCGAACGGGGTGGCAAGACCGAGGATCTGACCGCCGAACGGCTGGTTGTGACCACCGGCCGGATCGCCAATTCCGAGAACCTTGGATTGGAAGAGCTTGGCATCGAGACCGACGCACGCGGCTCTATCAAGGTCGGTCAGGACATGGCGACCACGCGTGCCGGCGTCTGGGCCGCGGGCGATGTCACTGACCGTGACCAGTTCGTCTACATGGCGGCCTATGGTGCCAAGGTGGCGATCAACAATGCCCTTGGATTGGAGCAGATGCGCTATGACAACGCGGCGATGCCGTGGGTCGTGTTTACCGACCCGCAAGTGGCCGGCGTCGGCCTTTCGGAGGTTGAGGCCAAGGCGGCGGGGCACAAGGTCAAAACCAGTGTGATCACGCTCGACAACGTGCCCCGCGCCGTCGCTGCACGCGATACCCGCGGAGTGATTAAGCTGGTGGCCGACGCGAAGACCGACCGCCTGCTGGGCGGTCAGATCGCAGCACCGGAGGGGTCGGACACGATTCAGACACTGGCAATGGCGCTTATATTCGGCATGACCGCACGGGCGCTCGGAGAGACGATCTTTCCTTATTTGACCACGGTCGAAGGGCTGAAACTCGCCGCACAAACCTTCGACAAGGATGTAGCCAAACTCAGCTGCTGCGCGGGGTGAAAAGACGAGAAATTCCGGCGACACCGACTCATAAGCAGCGCTCATTGTGAACCAGCGCGTACAAAGCCACAAAGTGCTTGTGGCGGTCAGCATTCTCTCGGCATGGAGGCTGACGGCGGTAACGGATAATCACATATTAGAGCCAGCAGTGCACATCCCACGTTCTGTCATTAGGTTGGTTATTGTGGCGGGGTTCATAAACAGACCGATCTCATCAAGATGGAAAGTGATCGGGAGTTGCCGAGAACGTCGCTGGGTCAACAATTGGTCATTACATTAGCCCTGTCTATTTGATCGCCCGCAATACAAAGAAAGAATCGCCATGAATACAGTTGATACTGATTCTCGCACAACAGGTTCACTACCCGCATTCAACGCCCGAACTTTAGGGTTAATGTTCGTCGCAGGTTTCTTTGCGACCGTCGCGTTCGATCTGTTGGGTCAGATCATCAGCCCGGGCTTGGGCTTTTCGCGGTTGTCACCGCACGGGCTAGCGAGGAGCTTACTCGGCAGCCTTGGTCTGCCGAACGGTGATTTCGCAGGATATTTCGTACATTTTTATCTTGTTGGCCTGATTGGCTATCCCGTCGGTTGGTTGTTCGTCTTTAGACCAATTTGGCACCGTATCGCGGGGCAGACGAACTGGTTTTTGCCCTCGGCGATTTATGGGTTCGGCCTGTGGGTGTTCGCCATCGGGGGCACTACTTCTGTCGCAGATCTTCCCTTCTTTCTGAATTTCACCGGCATTGCCTGGGTAGCGCTGGTGGGTCATATGCTCGGGACCGGGATCATGAAAAAGCGTGGCACGCTACAATTTCCGGGCCAGAGACCAGTCACTATGGATGAGAAATCACCGTCATTTGCCGGTAGCCCTATTGCAGGAAATGCAATTCTTGTTGACGGTGATCGTTGGACCCACTCCTGATGTGAGCCAAGCGAAAGAACCATCAGCTTTCGTCCGGAAACCTTCAATAGGAAGCGAAAACCGTGCGTATAGTCGAACTCGGTTCCGGATCATCCGAGTTGCTGGGCTGTGTCCACGACAGGTAAACCCCTTCATTCGTTCGCGCCGTGCGCGGGAAGTTGACCGAACCTGCGCCGTTGTTTCGCGCAATCAGTTGCAGGTCCTTACACTGCTGACCGGTTGTGATCTGGCAAGCAAGGATCACCTCGCTCTCATTTGCCCATTCGACCCACGTCACGAACGCAGTCTGAGGGTCCAGCATGAGAATATCGACCCGACCGGCGGGAATCCCGAGGCTGACTTTCGCCGGATCGCCAAAATTTCTGCCACCATCGGAAGAGAACGCAACCTTGACTTCCGGCTTGTCATTTGCAGCCGTGAACCAGGCCACGGCGGCTGTTTGACCGGCGGTCGCGATGGCGGGGCCATTGACCGGGCAGCCGGAGATTTCCCAGCCGTCATTGTGGACGTTTGTTGGTTCTGACCACATGCCGCCTTGGTGTCTTACGACAGATATATCCCTGATTTCCGCATCTGTTCTGTCGCGGTATGCGACAAGGACGGTGCCATCGTCCAGCGATGCGGCGGACGTCTGGCAGCATGAACAGGTCTGCGCATCGACAAGAACATCATCGGTTCGCGTACCTTCGGGCGTGATCCGGGTTGCGCGCAACTGCATTGCATCCGGGTAGTTGCTGGCTGCGCTGGTGAAAAGCGGCTTGTCATATGCGCGTCCGTCAAGCCAGACAGACATCAAGGAACCGTCTTCGAGCGGCTGGAGCGTGACAAAACCGTGTTGGCTAACCGACCGATCATCATGTGGCGTTATCGGTGCGCTCCATGTCAGGCCCTCATCCGGCGAAAGAGAGATCTTGACGTCATAGGCATAGTCGTTTTTGGAATTTTCCCACAGCCAGTGAGCCGCAAAGGTACCGTCATCAAGCGCAACAACGGACGGAAAATCGGCCCAGTTCACGAAGAGTTCGTCGGACACGGTAACAGTGCGGGCCGCGCTCCATTCTGCGTCTTCAAGGACCGACAATTTTACCGCAAACCCGGCAGGGTGTGGTTCGGTCCAACCCAGCAGGACCCGATCATCCTGCAGTGCGAACAGGGTGGGTTCCTGCGCATTGTTCCCGACCGGTGGGTCTAGGTCGGCGAACTCCAATGGCTCGGCAAGGACCATGCCCGCCGTCATGCCCATGAACAGATGGGCCACAATCACGCCAGAATGGATTTTTGATGGCATTGCGCACCTTTCCGATTATCAGACCAGCGTCATTCACAACCTGAGCATAGGCAAATTTTGGCGAGTGCCATGTAAACTTTTGTATGACGGGCCTGTGCTTGTTGTTAAGAGCGATATCCCGTTGTGGCACAGCTTCGCGTCAACGGTTGGCGCAACCACCGCTCCGACCTCAGCTGACTTGCATCCAGGTCGCCATGCCATCAGCCTGATGGCTCAGCATATGGCAGTGCAGCATCCACGCGCCGGGATTGTCGAGTACGCACACAATCGTCATCGTCTCGCCCGGCGCTACGAGGGTCGTGTCGCGAAGGTGGGTTCGCGCACCATTCTGATCGGTTTCCCAGAAATGGTGGCCATGCAGGTGGATACCGTGCGGAAAAGCAGTGTCGTTCACCATCCGCACCTGCACTGCTTCATCACGTCTTGCCGAAATCAGCGGTTTGTTCGGCAGACCGCTCACGTCGTTGAAGGCCCAGCCCCCGAACCCGCCGTGCGCGCCGTCCCCGGCACCGCCTTGCATGAAGAAATCTGCCGTTTGCGTGATCTCTCCGGGCGCGGGCACGAGGTTCGCGGGGAGGGGAGCTATCGGCGCAGACCGGATTTGTCGCTGACCGTTCAACATAATGCCCCCCAGTTCCTCGCCACCCGAAGGCACGGTTTCTCTTAGGATCACATCACCCGTCACATCTGCGATGATGTCGATGCGCTGCGCCGGTGCGAGTTTTAGATTGCCCAGCGAAACCAGCTCGGGCAGCGGCATCCCGTCATAGGCCACACAAAAGCCCGTCAGCCCGTCGATACGTATCTCGAAAATGCGATCCGGTGTCGGATTGATCAGACGCAACCGGATGTGATCCCCCAGCCGCGCCTGCTCAGACGACAGGAAGGTGGTCATCAAGTCCCCCAGCCTACCTGCTGTTATGAAATCAGCGCGGTCGAATTCCATGTCGAACTGGCCGGTGTCATCAAGCCGAATGTCGAAGAGGATGGCCGTGATGTCCTGATCCACGTCTGGCGGGGCAGGTTCTTCGACGATCAGGGGCCGAACAGTCCGCGGGCGACCTGTTCGTAGGAAAGGTAGTGGGAGTGATACCAGTAGGTTCCGGCATCGGGAACCGGAAACCGGAAACCGGTACTCGTAACCCTCATTCGGGATGATGACATCCTGTGTCAGCACGTTTACGCCGTCCATCGCGTTGGGCAACCGAATGCCATGCCAGTGTACGAGGGTCCCGTCCTCCAGCCCGTTTTCCACCCGCGCCCGCAGAATATCGTTCTGGCGCTGTCTGATTTCGGGGCCGGGACAGGTGCCATTGAATCCAAGCATTGCAATGTCCCGCGACCCGATCCGGGTGAAGGCCGGGCGTCAGGGTGACAGGCACCGAAGCCGCACTCAGGGGCAGGGGGAGCGTGGCTGCGCCAAGCGCAACCATCATCTGAAGACGCTTAAGCATGGGTTTCCGTGTATTCCGTTTCTGGGGCCTGCAACCCACATCCCCCACCGTTGCGGAAGGGCGTCCCGGCGAGATATATTGATACATTGCAGATCGGCGCCCAGGTTTGGCGGAATACCGGAGAGCACCTAACGTATCTGCAGGTCCTGAATGGCCGCAAGGATCTTTCCGTCGGTATCATCGCTGTCGGCTGTCACCGCAAGACCGACCAGAACCTTTGGCATGTCCCCGAACGCACGCACGAAATCGCGATCCAGGTTCACATTCTCGGTGAAGTTGCCGGTTTGCGCCGTTTGCAGAATTTTCGATTTGAGACCCGTCGAGTAGGGGCTGTTCAGCAATGCGCCTTTCGCATGATTGCCACCCCAGGGTAGTGTCCCAACGCTTGGTGTAGGAGGCCGCGCGCGGAGCCCCCAGCGTAGCGCAGCGCGCGGCCGGGTGTGACGCTGGCGGCCACCGCCGATCTTCGAGAAGGTTCGGGTTGCGAGACCTTGAACCAAGAACGGAGATGACGATGACCGATGACAGAATGACGCTGATTGAGCTGGTTGCGAAGCAGGCCGATGGCGATCTCGTGCGCGAGATGCTGGCCTTCGCGGCCGAGCGGATCATGGAAGTGGAGGTCGAGGCGCGAACCGGTGCCGCGAAGGGCGCTCGCTCTCCCCTGCGGGAGGTTCAGCGAAACGGTTACCGGGACCGCGACTGGGACACTCGTGCCGGTCGGATCGCGCTGGAAATCCCGCGGCTGAGAAAGGGGAGCTACCTGCCCAGCTTCCTGGAGCCGCGACGGACTGCTGAGAAGGCGCTGGTGGCGGTGATCCAGGAGGCTTACGTCCACGGGGTCTCGACGCGCTCCGTAGACGATCTGGTGAAGGCGATGGGCGCTGGCGGCATGTCGAAGAGCCAAGTCAGTCGCCTTTGTGTCGAAATCGACGAGCGGGTGAATGCATTCCTCTCCCGGCCGCTCGAAGGCGCCTGGCCCTATCTCTGGCTCGACGCGACCTACGTGAAAGTGCGCGAGAGCGGGCGGATCATCAGCCGCGCCGTGATAATAGCGGTAGCTGTGAACGAGGACGGCAAGCGCGAAGTTCTCGGCGTCGCCACCGGTCCATCCGAAGCAGAAACGTTCTGGACCGACTTCCTGCGCTCTCTCGCCGACCGTGGCCTGCGCGGCGTGAAGCTGGTGGTCTCCGATGACCACAAGGGGCTGCGGGCTGCCGCGCGGCGGGTGTTCGACGCGACGCACCAGCGCTGTCGCGTTCACTGGATGAGAAACGCGCTTGCCCATGCTCCGACCAAGCAGCGCACGGCCGTGGCGGCAATGCTGAAGACGATCTTCGCCCAGGAAAACAAGGCGGATGCCGAAGCCCAGTGGGAGGTCGTGGCTGACGCGCTGCGCGAGAAGCAGGCGCGGCTCGGCGCCCTCATGGACGCCTCGCGCGACGACGTCCTCGCCTACATGGATTTTCCACGTGAGCATTGGGCCCAGATCGCGTCGACGAACCCACTGGAGCGGGTGAACCGGGAGATCAAGCGCAGGTCTGACGTCATCGGCATCTTCCCGAACGACGAGGCCATCGTCCGTCTCGTCGGCGCGCTGATGCTCGAGACCAATGACGAATGGACGGTTGCGCGGAGATACATGTCGCTTGAAAGCCTGGCGCGTGTCACCGACACTACAACCGTCAGGCTGTCCGCCGTGGCGACCTGATCAGCCTTGAACCTCTCCGAAGGTCGGCGCTCTTACACCATCTCTCGGGGCACTACCCACCCCAGACATAAACCAGCGCCCGCGTATTGGGATCACGCAGCAATTTGCGCGCCGTTGTTCGGCCAAGCGTGCTTGCGGTCTGCGGATCGACGAATATGAAGTACAAAGCAAGATTGCGATCATCGCCGCCGCGCCGTGTGAGGTCGGTTCCCTTAACACCCTGCGTGACGGACCATTCCCACATTGCTGCCTTTGCGGTGCCAAGGGCTGCGCTGACCGGACGCCAGAGAACCGAAACCGTGCCATCGGAAATCACGTCCAGCCGCCGACCTTGCAGGCCGTACTCGTTCGAAAAGAGCCGCAAGAGGCCCTGTTCTTTCCAGCTTCCATCGAATGGAATTGTCTTTCCTTGCGCATAGAGGGGCGGGGCGTTTGCAGCTAATGCAACAAAAGCGATGAAAAGTGTCGCTGCGAGGGACCGTATAAACATCTGAACTCCTTTTGCGATGCCGCTGGTCCTGCTTTGATCCCGGTTATCACCATTATGTGCCGTCATGATCCGTTGAATTGTGCCGGGCGCGCGCAACTTCAATGAACATATCCGTGATCATAGATGTGGTTGCGCAATGGTCGTTGCAGGACGCGGGAGCGAATTCAGATCATGGAGCGCGACCTTGATCGGCTGATTTCCCGCGACGGACGGATCCAGTAGGCGGCGGAGCTTCCAACCGTTACAAACAAGTACAAAACTCATGGGATACAAGCGCCTGAACACATGGACGCGGGTGCCGATGTGCGTCATCTCTGGTTCAACGGAACCGACTCCCGCACGCAAGGATGGCACATTCACCACAGCGCTTTGGGCTGGGGACAACAGGGTTGAACGCGCCAACGTCCGTTGCGGGAAACAAAATGTGGCCTTGTGTGAAACAGGCAAAGGTAACAAAGAATGCTGACTTCGATTATCCAATTTCCTGACATCGGAACAGAGATTTTTGCCGTTGATATCGGATCGTTCCGCTTTGCCCTGCGTTGGTATGCGCTGGCCTATATTGTTGGCCTCCTTATCGGCTGGCGCATCTGTGTCGCATTGGTCCGCTCTTCGTCAGTCTGGGGGGCCGGGGCGCCGCCGCTGCAACCCAAGCAACTGGAAGACCTGCTGACATGGATCATTCTGGGCGTGATCGTGGGGGGCAGGCTGGGGTTCGTGCTTTTCTATCAACCTCAGTACTATTTTCAGAACCCCGTCGAAATCTTCATGGTCTGGCAGGGTGGTATGTCATTTCATGGCGGCTTTTTCGGCGTGGTCGTGGCCACCTTGCTTTTTTGCTATCGCAACGGCGCACCCGTTCTATCAACGGCGGATCTGCTCGCTGTTGCAACACCACCGGGTCTTTTCCTCGGTCGGCTGGCCAACTTCACCAATAACGAGCTTTGGGGCCGTCCGACCGATGTGCCCTGGGCGGTGGCATTCCCCGGCGAGGCGGCCCAGTCCTGTGCGGGCGTCGTGGGCCTGTGTGGCCGCCATCCGTCCCAGCTTTATGAGGCTCTTCTGGAGGGTATCCTGCTTGGCTCGGTCCTGATCTTTCTGGCCTGGAAACGCGGTTGGCTGCGCTTTCCCGGAAGCCTTACTGGCCTGTTCCTGGCGGGATACGGAAGCGCAAGGTTCCTTGTCGAGTTCTTCCGGCAGCCTGATATGCAGTTCGTCACGCAGGACAACCCGATTGGACAT
The DNA here is from genome assembly GCF_001975705.1 of Salipiger abyssi. NCBI lineage: Bacteria > Pseudomonadati > Pseudomonadota > Alphaproteobacteria > Rhodobacterales > Roseobacteraceae > Salipiger > Salipiger abyssi. The sequence goes on along the minus strand of NZ_CP015092.1, from coordinate 129,223 downwards.
GCGGTTCATTGGGCGGGCTATGGGCTGACAATGGGCCAACTGCTGTCGTTGCCGATGATTATCCTTGGCGCGGCCCTGATCGTATGGTCCCGCAGGCGTGTGACGGTTAATTCTGCGGATCTGGTGTCGACATCAGATTCTTTGTGAATATCCGAGCGTAGTGTTGGCGAAGTGACCATTGCGGCCTGGGTCCGCATATGAGCCTTGGGCGCGTGCTCAATGATGCGGCTTGCGTCCTTTCGCAATCATCAGATGGTGCTCTTGATGATGTACACCGATTGTCATCAGACCAAAGAAACCAAGGCCCTGTATTTGTTCACCATCGCCACCCACGATCAGTGCGACACCATCCTCCATTTCTTCTGACGCAACACTCCAGCCTGTTTCACCGGCAAGGAACGGTGCATGGGCGGGAACCATTGTGTTGATGGCCGACAGGACACGCGGGCTGCCACGCACTTCGAACCGTGCCCCGTCGGGCCGCAGAATGCGGGTGACCTCTGCCTTTCGTGTCAAAAGGTCCATATCGACCAGATGGTCCCTCAGTTTGTCGATATTGACGGCGCCCCAATCGGTTTCGGGATCGGCCTGGAGCAGCACAACTATTTCGGCCAATGCGGCGAAGGCGGACTGGCCGGTTTCCTGGGGCGTCGGACGCGTGACCCATGGATGAATGCATTTGTTGCGGCGTAACGGGTGTCGCAAGCAAGACAGCGAAGAGAACGGGTATCAGTCGCATGGACCAGCCTTTCCTGAGTGTATTCGGATTCAGCCTAGTACCTGATCGGACCCTGAAATATGATTTGGATCATATGATGCCTGAACCCTATAATCTCATACCGCCCTCCGCCTTGCGTCCGCTGACGAGGGCCGCAGGGGATACGGTCTTTCGTCAGGGCGCGCGGACCTGCGGCCTTTATGTTGTTAAGTGCGGGCGCGTTCATCTTGAGCGTGTCGGCCCGGATGGCGAACGATTTATCATCTACCGTGCCGAGCCCGGGATGAGCCTTGCCGAAGCATCGGTGTTTTCGGATAGATACCACTGCGATGCGGTCGTGGCGGAGGCTGGGGCGTTTGTACAGATCGACAAAGCGGCGGTCTTGTCTGCCTTTGCAGATCCGGATTTTGCACGCGCCTATGCGCGGCAAGCGGCACAGCAGATACAAGCGCAACGTCAGGCGCTTGAGATCGTAGGCATCCGCCGCGCAGAAGAACGGGTCTATGCCGGTATGGTGGCGGGCCTGCTTGAAAGCTCCGTTGTCGATTTTGCCAGCGCGCTGCACCTTTCGCACGAGGCCACCTATCGGGCCTTGCGAAAGCTTGTGAATGATGGCCGGATCGCAAATCCGACCCGGGGAACGTATCATTTGCGCCCCTGAATGGATCAGCCGGACCATGCCCGGTTCGAGATAACAAAAGGTGCGGTAGCAAAGCTTGGCGGGTATTTCGCTTGCCCGATAACAATGAGAATTGCTGCCCGCGACGATGACCTGTTTTCAAAGATCGCCGTTATGCCCTGTCTTACTGGTCGCCGCTGAAAGGTCGATTGCCTCAGCGCCGCTTTCGTCGAAGCACCGTGTTTCGATCTGCAGGGTTGCGAAAAAGAACCCGAAGTCCTTACGCAGCATGTCGTAGGCGGTTTGCAGGACCTCTTCTTGATCTGCTTGCTCTGTGACACGCAGATGCGCGGAGAAGACATGCTTGCCACTTGTCAGCGCCCAGGCATGAATATGGTGAACATCGGAAACCTCGTGCAGTTCTTCAAGGGTACGTTTGATTTCAGGCAGACTCACTTCGGGAGGCGTGCCTTCCATCAAAAGATGCGCCGCTTCTTTCAGCAATCCCCAGCTCGCCCATAGCAGGACAAACCCGAACGCCATGCCAAGCAGCGGGTCGATCAGCAGAAACCCGGTGAATTCGATTGCGAGGGCGGTCACGATGATCAACAGACTGCCAACAAAGGTCTGGATGATATGCCAGAACGCTCCCTTCGTGTTCAGATCTTCCTTGCTTTGCTTCCAGATCAGCGCAAGCGAAATGAACTCCGTAAAGAGCCCCCCGGCAGCCGCAATCAGCATCGGACCCGTTGGAAGATCAATTGGCGCAGACATGCGCATGGCAGCCATCGCGATGACAACAACCGCCATGGCCAGCAAGAAGCCGCCATTCACAAGGGCGCCGATGATTTCGGCGCGCGCCCAGCCAAAGCTCCGCTCTTCATCCGCCGGACGCAACGCCATACGCGCCGCGACAATGGCGACCAGCACACCGCCCACGGCCGAAAAGGTATGGAACGCGTCGGAGATGACCGCGATTGACCCTGTCCATAGGCCAATCGCCAGTTCAATCACAAAATAGATGCCGGTCAACTAGGCTGATATCGCCAGCCCCTTGCCGCCGGACGGCATATGCCCCTGATGTCCGCCTGCCATCATCTATCTCCTTAGTTTGCGACTAAAGCCGTACCCGTCGCAGCCGCAGTGCATTGCTAATGACGGAGACCGAAGACAGGCTCATCGCGGCGGCGGCGATCATCGGCGACAGAAGAAGGCCGAAAAACGGGTAGAGAATACCAGCCGCGATGGGCACACCTGCGGTATTGTAGGCGAAGGCAAAAAACAGGTTCTGCTTGATGTTTCGCACCGTTGCCTTTGCCAATCGGCGCGCACGCACGATGCCGACAAGATCACCACCCAGAAGGGTGATGCCTGCGCTTTCCACGGCAACGTCGGCACCGGTGCCCATCGCAATGCCCACATCAGCCGCCGCCAGGGCAGGGGCATCGTTCACGCCGTCTCCTGCCATGGCGATCCGGGCCCCTTCTTGTCTGAGGGAGTCCACCAATGCCTTCTTGTCTTCGGGCAAGACGCCTGCGTGGACTTCATCAATACCCAGCTTTGCGGCGACGGCTTCGGCGGTTTTCTGATTGTCACCGGTTGCCATTATGACCCTGAGACCGAGGCGATGAAGGTCATCGATGGCGTCTGCCGTGGACTCCTTGATGGGATCGGCAACAGCGACAATGCCGGCAAAAGTGCCATCTATCGCCACAAGCATTGCTGTCTTTCCAGATTCACGAAGGTCGTCCGCAGCAAATTCCGCAATCGAAGCGTCAACGTTGATCTCTGCCATCATGGCGGGATTCCCAAGTGCCACGACCTGGCCATCGACCATGCCTTTCACGCCCTTGCCAGTCACGGCTTCGAATTCCGTTGCGTTCGGAAGCGTCAGCCCCCGTGCCAGCGCACCCTCGACTATTGCTTCGGCCAGCGGATGTTCGGAGCCCCGTTCGAGGGCCGCAGCCATTGTCAGCAGGTCATTTTCAGCCTTGTCCCCCGTGGGCACCACGTCTGTCAGCTTGGGGCGCCCTTCGGTGAGTGTTCCGGTCTTGTCAACGATGACGGTATCGACACGCGCCATGCGTTCCAGTGCTTCGGCGTCTTTGATCAGAACGCCAGCCTGTGCCCCGCGGCCCGCCGCCGTTGTGATCGAAATGGGCGTCGCAAGGCCCAAGGCACAGGGGCAAGCAATGATAAGAACGGATACGGCTGCAGTAACAGCGAAGGCGAGCGCGGGATCGGGCCCTAAGAACAGCCAGACAACGAAGGATATGATCGCAATGACGACAACCGTCGGAACAAAGACGGACGATACCCGGTCCGCCAGACCCTGAATCGGCGCGCGCGACCGCTTTGCACCTGCCACCATGTCCACGATCTGGGACAGGACCGTGTCCGCACCGACCTGTGTGGCCCGGATCGCCAATGTGCCGTTCTTGTTGATCGTGCCGCCTGTGACCCGGTCGCCTTGTGTTTTCTCGACCGGCAACGGCTCTCCGGTGATCATACTTTCGTCGATAGATGAATGCCCTTCGAGGACCTCGGCATCGACGGGTATGCTGTCGCCGGGGCGTACCCGCAACCTGTCACCCTCAACAATGTGTTCGAGAGGTGCGTCATATTCCGTCCCGTCCGGCAGGATCCGCCGCGCCGTTTTTGGTGCGAGATCGAGCAATGCACGGATGGCATCACCCGTCCGTTCGCGGGCGCGCAACTCGAGCACCTGACCGACAAAGATCAGCGCAACGATCACAACCGCAGCTTCGTAATATGTCCCGACGCTTTGGCCGTTTCGATACGCTTCGGGGAAAATGCCGGGCAGGAATGTTGCGGCAAGCGAATAGATATAGGCAGCCCCGACGCCAAGCGCGATCAGGGTCCACATGTTCGGCGATATATTCCTGATCGATTCCCACCCCCTTTTGAAGAAGGGAAGAGCCGCCCAGAGAATGATCGGGGTTGCGAGGACGAATTCGATGTAGACAGCCGTCTGATGTCCGATCCATTCCCGCACAGGTAGGCCGACCAGTTCACCCATCGTCAGGATAACCAGCGGAACGGCGGCTGCCGCGCTGATCCACATGCGTGTTGTGAAATCGGACAACTCTTCTGACGGCTCGTCCGATGGAAGCATCGGTTCAAGCGCCATGCCGCAGATCGGACAGGACCCGGGCTCATCCTTCAGGATTTGCGGATGCATCGGGCAGGTCCATTGCGTACCGGCCTCGCCATGTGCTGGTGTCTTTTGGGCGTTTCCCGACGCATAGTAAAATGGGTCTTTGCCAAACTTGGTTTCGCAGTTTTCCGAGCAGAAATGAAAGACCTCTCCATCATACTCGGCACTGCGCGTGTCTTCGTCTATCTCGACGGTCATGCCGCACACCGGGTCGGTCGCTGTATCTGGGTCTGATGCGGTCGAGGTGCGCGTCATGTCGTGATGATGTTCTTGGTCCGTGGCCATCTTCTAATTCCCGTTTTCAAGACAATTGAACACATAACCCTTCCAGTTACTGGAGGGTCAAGACTCTTCCGACAACGCTGCGTATGAATTTTATGGGCCTTCGCGATGCGCGAAGCTCCTGTCAGCCCAGGGTCAGTATCATGTCTTCCGAAACGGACATCGTGGGAATATGCAGGTTCTCCGGTGCCGGACCCTTTCGAATGCGTCCTGCTGTATCATAATGGGAGCCATGACAGGGACAGAACCAACCACCAAAATCGCCGGCTCCGTCACCAAGTGGTACACATCCCAGATGCGTGCAAACGCCTATCATGACCAAGAAATTCTCATTTCCCGCCACTGCCCTGTTTGCATCGGTGGCCAGGTCATCTCCGGATATGTTGGGATTTCTGGCGACGGTATCAGGAAGGGAAAGCACATCTTCCGAACGGGCCTGCGCGATTTCCGCGTCGGTCCTGTGCCGGATGAACACCGGCTTGCCGAGAAAACTGACAGTCAATTGCGTTCCGGGTTCCACACCGGAGATATCGACGCGGATCTGGGACAGCGCGCGGACATCGGCGGATGGGTTCATCTGATTGAGCAATGGCCAGACCGCAGCCCCTACGGCAACCGCGCCCGTTCCGGCGGTGGCGTAGTACAGGAAATCCCGGCGGAGTTGTGGTGTTTGTGTATCCATAGCGATTCACGGTCGCAGCTTCCTGTGGGGGAAGGTCAATGGTAAAGTAGGCAATCACGGTTTTCATTTTTGCTGACATACTCAGACTTAGGAAGCGTTGGTTGACCGATTTGTTCGCCAGAGCGCTGCGACCAGCAACGGTGCGGCAGTCATCAATCCAAGACCGATGATGATCCACTCAGCAGTGCCGAAATCTCCCGACATGGCCTCTGCTCCGAAATGCGCGAGCAGGAAACTGGCTGGAAGAATGCCTGCCAGAGTTGCGATCAGGAACCGCCAAAGGCGCAGGCGGCTGAGACCGGCAGCGTAGCTCATTGCGTCAAACGAGATGAAGGGCAAGAGGCGAGACGCGAACACCGTCAACATCAACAGATTTTGAGAGCCCAATAACCCGAAACCGGCCTTATCCCCAAGCCAGCGCTCAACGTGGTCGCGCCCGATATAGCGGGCGATGATGAATGCCACGAGTGCACCCAGTTCCGACCCGATGGCGACATAGACAGCTCCGGCAACATGACCATACGCCGCGCCTGCCACCAGTGCGACCGGTGCACTTGGAATGGGGCTTGCCACGATCGAAACCATCATGAGCACGATGATGAGCAACGGTCCCAAAGCGCCGGCCCGCTCTATCCAGACCTCGATAGTCTCGCGGGCTATCGCCGGGCCATATCCCATTGCCCATATGGCTATCAAAAGTACGCCAAGCGCAACCACCAACCATAGCCCAACCCGATGCAGGCGCGGTTTGCTAAGCGGCATGGAGCACCAAAAGAAAGAGAGCTGCGAAGACAATTGGCCTTTGCTCGGGCAAGATGAAATGCATAGGCGCAGAGATGACGATCAACAGCCCGCCGGCGAGGGTCAGCCGCTTGATGTGCAATTCGGTTTTCATCTCAAACCTCTATCGAGGAATAGGATTCCCCTAAAGGTTCCTGTCAGCGGAGGGTAAAGGGATTTCTGCGCTAAGCAACACTGAATTGCCCCATCATGCCGCCGTCTTCGTGTTCCAGAATGTGGCAGTGATACATGTAGGGCGCAGCCGCTGAGGCAGGTTTTTCGAATTTCATCGCAAGCTCCACTTCACCATCCACCAGTACCGTATCCTTCCAACCCCTGTTCTCTGCACGCGGTGCCGTACCGTTTTCCGACAGGACCTGAAACCGGACGCCGTGAACATGGAACGGGTGCATCATCATGGCCCCACGCACAATCCAACGCTCGATGCTGTTGAGTTTGGTGGAAAAATTGAGCGTTCCCGAATCGTATGACGCGCCGTTGATCGAAAATCGGTTACCGGACCGCGAGAACATCATCCCCATGCCCATCGACATATCCAGTGACAGACGTCGGACTGGCGCGTCCTTGACCGCAAGATCAGGCAACTGCCCGTCCAGAGAGCCGGGCAGGGCGTCGATGCGAACCGGAAGGGTTGTGTCGACAGCGAAAGGCAGCACGGTGAATGGACTGCCGGAACCGCCGCCGCCCATCATTCCGCCCATGGCCGAATTAATGATATCGTCGGACTTCAAAACACTGTCCCGCCCGCTTGTGAAATCCACAAGCACTTCTGCGCGCTCTCCTGGTGCAAGGGTCAGGCGGTTCAGCGCAATCGGTCGATCCAGAAATCCGGCATCTGTCGCGATGAGATGAAGCGACCGGCTGTCAGACATGGACAGGCGGTAAACCCGCGCATTCGAGCCGTTGACGACACGGCACCGCACGATCCCCTTCGGAACCGCTGCCGACGCGCCGATTTGACCGTTCACAACCATTGTGTCGCCCTGAAACCCGTTCATGGACTGGTGCATGCCGGGATCGTATTTCAGGCGTCCGCGCCAGTTGAACTGACGGTCCTGCAATACAAGGGTCAGATCATCGACCCCGTAGGCGGATGGCAATCCACGGGCGTCATCCGCGTCATCCGTCACCTGCAGAACACCCGCCAGCCCCAGCATGACCTGCCGTGCCGTCGCGCCGTGAATGTGGCTGTGATACCAGGCCGTTGCCGGGGGCTGGTCAAGGTCCAGCACCGGCTTCCAGGTGTCTCCCGGTGCGATGGCCTGATGTGGTCCGCCATCGAACTCACCGGCAACAACCAACCCGTGCCAATGCGCCGACATCGGCTCGCCAAGCGTGTTGTGCACCTCTGCCCGTGTCTCGACCCCGGCCTGCACCCGGATCGTCGGGCCAAGGTATCCCTGGTTGTAGCCGAACGTTTCGCTGGCGGCACCGTCGTCAAAACGGGTCTCGCCCGTGCGGGCTTCCAGCTGAAAAAGCCGGGATGTCGTCGCATCGAGAAGGGGAGGATACGCGAGCCTCTTGTCCGATGCCGCGAATGCAGCCGATGGCAGGGCAAATGCAGCCCCAAAGCCTGCGGCATGGCCCAACAGTTCTCGACGGTTCAACAGTTTCACTTCAACTCAATTCCTCTGGCAGCGCCGCCAGAGCCATATCGACACTGACGACCGGATAACCGCCCGCGATCCAGCCCGGTCCGGCGGCAGAACCGAGCATGCCTTCGGATACGTCAAGAAAGCCGCTGTAGCCAGCCTGCCGAAGACTTCGCATGACGCGGCCAGACCGCCCGCCTGTCGCACAGATGAGCGCGACAGGCCGCCCTTCGGCCCGTTCCCGGGCGGCAAAAAGCCGCTCGGCGAAACGGTCCTCATGCAGGCTGATGGGCCAGGTACCGTCGGCAACGCCGGTGTCGGTCCATTCCGGTCGCGACCGAACGTCGATCATCCGGATCAGGTCCTGTTGCAGCGCATCTGCTGCCATGTCCGCCGACCAGACCTCGGCGGTCTGGGCGACAGCCGAGAAAGGTGCAACGGAACTGGCCAACATCGCAAGGCTTGCGCCGCGGCGCGTCAGAAAGAAGGCCATAATTTGCCCCCATCAAGCTGAGTGCCGCAGGCTTGACCCTTATTCGCTGTCATGATGACCTTCCATGTCCGTTCCGGTGGAAGTACCGTTCATTTTGCTCATCCGTGTACCGGCATCTTCCATCTCGTCCTGAGAGATCTGGCCGTTACCGTCCGCATCGAGATGCTGAAAGCGATCTACCATGCGCGCGCGCATTGCGTCCATATGCAAGGCTTCGAACTCGTCAAGTGTCAACGCTCCATCGGAATTCGCATCGAACTCCCGCATTTTTTCGGACATCTGCGCGGCCATTTCATGAGGCTGTCCACCGGACATCATTGTCGACATCATGTCCCGATCCATCATTCCCATCATGTTGCCCTGGCCACCCATCATAGCGGCATGCATCTTCATCATTTTTCGCATCATCGGCATCATGTCCCCGCCCATCATGCCCATCTGATTGTCGCCATCGCCCATCGCCATGCCGGACATATTCCCGCTGTCAGGCTTGCTGTCGGCAGCCCCGTCGGATTCCGCAAATGCTGTTTGCGCCATGCCAACCGCGATCACCACGCCAAGCGCAATAATTTCTTGTTTTTCATTTCTCATTCCTTTCAGACTTACCCTAGATACATTGGCGTTATAGCGCTTTGATTAAAGGCCAAGCGCGGGCCGTTTTGTAATCATTTGTCACAGCATCCTGTTACAAACGGTGACAAAGCAACCACTCACAGTTCGCCGGACGATTTGCTAGACAGACGTCGATCCAGTGAATTCATTGAAGAGGCTGATGATCCTTTGACACCTGAAATCGGTCATTTCGCGCTGGCACTGGCCTTGGCCATGGCGCTTGTTCAAAGTGTGCTGCCCTTCCTCGGTGCGGGGCGCGGAAACATCCTGTGGATGCAGTCTGCCAGATGGTCCTCGTTCGGTCAGGTTTTCTTTGTCGGCATCGCGTTTCTGGCGCTGATGCAAGCCTTCGTCACAAGCGACTTCACGGTCAAGAACGTGGTGGAGAATTCCAATTCACTCAAACCGATGCTGTTCAAGGTGGCAGGCACCTGGGGCAGTCACGAAGGATCCCTGTTGCTGTGGACCCTTATCCTGACGGTGTTTGGTGCGGCGGTCGCCCTCTTCGGATCGAACATTCCTCTGTCGCTGAAGGCAAGAACGCTGTCGGTGCAGGCCTGGATCAGTGTCGGTTTCCTGACTTTCATGCTGCTGACGTCCAATCCCTTCGACCGCGTTTTCCCTCCGCCAGACGACGGTCAGGACCTCAACCCATTATTGCAGGATGTCGGTCTCGCCATGCACCCGCCGCTTCTCTACTTCGGGTATGTCGGGTTCTCGATTGTCTTTTCGTTCGCGGTTGCCGCCCTGATCGAAGGGCGGGTGGACGCGGCCTGGGCACGGTGGGTACGTCCGTGGACGCTGGCTGCCTGGATGAGCCTGACCGCAGGCATCGCGCTGGGATCCTGGTGGGCCTATTATGAGCTTGGCTGGGGCGGCTGGTGGTTCTGGGACCCCGTTGAGAACGTCAGTTTCATGCCATGGCTGATGGGCACGGCACTGCTGCATTCCGCAATCGTGACGGAGAAACGGGATGCGTTCAAAAGCTGGACAATCCTTCTGGCGATCCTGACTTTTTCCCTATCGCTCTTGGGCACGTTCATTGTCCGATCGGGCCTGCTGACCTCTGTGCATGCATTCGCGGTCGACCCGGAAAGGGGACTTTATATCCTTGGATTGCTGGCCGTTTCGATCGGCGGTTCCCTTGCTCTGTTTGCCTGGCGCGCGCCGACAATGGAGCCCGGCGGCCTGTTTAAGCCGATCAGCCGGGAAGCGGGGCTATTGGTGAACAACCTGCTGCTGGCCACGGCCACCGGCATTGTGCTGTTCGGCACCTTGTACCCGCTCTTCTACGAAGCCGCGACGGGCGGTGAAAAACTGTCGGTGGGGCCGCCCTTCTTCAATGCGTCCTTTATTCCCGTGATGCTGCCGCTCGTCTTTGCGATGGGGCTGGGGCCTTACCTGTCCTGGAAACGTGCCGATCTGGCGGGCGTTCTGCAGCGGTTGCGTTTCGTGGTCGTTCTGGCCGTGCTCGCGACATTGGTGACCTGGTATCTCGCCGAGGGCGGTCCGGTGTTGGGGTATCTGTCGCTGATGCTTGCATTCTGGCTGTTTTTCTCAACCCTGCGGGAATGGGCGATGCGCATAAAGCTGTTTGAGGCACCGTTCCCGGAATCGGTGCGCCGTGCACGCAACCTGCCCAGATCCTCTCATGGGATGACACTGGCTCATGCGGGGCTCGCGATGGCGATGTTCGGATTTATCGGCTCGACGGTCTGGAAATCCGAGGAAATCATCTTTGTCCGGCCCGGTACAGAGGTCAGCATTGGTGGGTTCGATGTCACCTTTGAGGGGGCCGAACGTGTGCGTGGGCCAAATTACTTCGCGGATCGTGGCACGCTTCGTGTGGCCCGGGAGGGGAACTATGTCACCGATCTCTTCCCGGAGCGGCGTACCTATCCGGTCGCGCAAACCACCACCACAGAGAGCGCCATCAGATCGACAATGGCCGGTGATCTCTATGCGTCCATCGCAAATCCGGCCGCCGAGGACGAGAGCACGCAAGGGGCTTGGACCCTGCGCATCCTGTATGAACCTCTGGTCAACTTTATCTGGATCGGATCGGCGATGCTTGTGCTTGGTGGGGGTCTTTCGCTGTCTGACCGGCGGTTGCGCGTCGGGGCACCCCGTCGCAAGGCGAAAGCGCCCGCAGCACTTCCTGCGGAGTAGGCATGGGACGTATACTGGCATTCATTCCGCTGGCAATCGCGGCCATTTTCGGGGGGTTTTTTCTGTGGGGCTTGAACCCGGACCGGGACCCGAACAACATTCCTTCGGTTCTGATCTCGCAGCCGGCACCCGAATTCGATCTGGCCGCTGTCGACGGGTTGGAGACGCCAGGGCTTTCCCGCGCCGATCTGGTCGGGAACCCGCGACCGGTCATCGTGAACGTGTTTGCCTCGTGGTGCGTGCCCTGCCGGGCCGAACACGGGGTTCTGACCCAGATGGTCGAAAAGGACGGGCTGACGTTGTTCGGGATCAATTACAAGGACAAGCCGGAGGATGCGACTAAATGGCTTGCTGAGCTTGGCAATCCCTACGAAAGGATCGGGTCTGATCTGAGCGGCAGAGTGGGGATTGAATGGGGCCTTTCGGGCGTACCTGAAACATTCATTGTCGGCTCTGACGGGACGGTGTTGTTCAGATATGTCGGCCCCGTCGTGGGCGAAACGGCGATTTCCACATTCAGGGAAGCATTGATCCAGGCTGGCGCGTTAGCAAGGGGCCAGAACGGATGAGATATATCGCATTTGCTTTCCTCCTGCTGCTTCCGGTGACGGCCTTGGCGGTCGAGCCAGACGAGATGTTGCAGGATCCTGTACTGGAGCAACGCGCCCGTGAAATATCACGGGAACTGCGCTGCGTTGTCTGCCAGAATCAGGACATCGACAGCTCCAACGCCGGGGTTGCGCGGGACCTGCGCATACTGGTGCGCGAAAGGCTTGTTGCCGGTGACAGCGACAAGGAGGTCATCGCGTACATCCACGCCCGGTATGGCGATTATGTCCTGATGCGCCCGCCCCTGAATCGCGCCACTCTCGCGCTCTGGATGGCGCCCTTCGTGTTTGCGCTTGTTTCGCTGCTTGTCGGCTGGACCGTCATTTCGAGAAGCCGGCGCAGGGCTGCCGCAACGGGATTTTCCGATGACGAAAAAGCGGAAATTGCGCGTTTCATTGAAGAGAACGCTTCAAAGGACGGTTCATGATCTGGTTGGTTTTCGCCCTGTTATCCGTTGTCGGTCTGCTTTTCATGGGCCTGCCGCTGCGCCATCGGTCGTCGCGGACACCCGTCCCGGCTGACGCCACGGATGCGGTCCTCATGGATCAGTTGGATGAGGTTCGGCGGGATCTTGAGCGCGGTGTCATTTCCGACACCGAGGCCACGGCGGCGGAGCAGGAGATCAAGAGACGGATCCTCGTGCAGTCGCGCCGGTCCGTTCTGTCAGATGGGAAACCGGCGGCAGGGGGCCGCTTGATGGTCGTTCTGAGCGCAGTGTTCGTGCCGGTCTTCGCTTTTGGATATTACTCCGCAATGGGCTCGCCAGAGATCCCAGGTGTCGCCTTTGCCGAACGTGCCACTGAACGGCAGGAAGCGGCGGAAATCGCCGAATTGACAGATCGTCTGTACGTCCGGCTCAGTTCAGACCCCGAAGGCGGGCCTTCGGAAGGCTGGATGCTGCTGGGGCAAACCTATTCGAAAATGGGCCGGTATGCGGATGCAGCCGATGCATATAGAGTTGTCGCACAACGACCGGAGGCCGATTCCGCCGTCTTCTCCATGTTGGCCGAGGTTCTGATCTACGCAGAGCAAGGTGTGGTGACACCTGAAGCGGACACCGCGATTGATCGGGCGTACGAACTGGATCCTTCCAATCCCGGTGCTGCCTTTTTCAAGGCAGTCTCGCTCGAGCAGAAGGGCGATGAGGCTCGGGCTCACGAAACGCTGGTGGCCCGGCTGGACGATGCGGATAGGTTTTTCCCGTGGATGGAAAGCTTTGTTGGCGAAGCCAACCGGATTGGCGCGAAGATCGGCAAGGCTCCGATCTCGCTGGCCGACTATGCCCCGAAGACCAGTGCGTCCGGCCCGACACAGGAAGACATCGAAAACGCGCAGGACATGAGTGTGGAGGAACGACAGGATTTCATTCGCTCGATGGTCGAACGGCTGGCCACGCGGCTGGAAGATGAGCCTGACGATCTTGATGGATGGATGCGGCTTGGCAATGCCTATTCGGTTCTGGGTGATACCGCGCCGGCAATCGCGGCGTTTGAACACGCTGAAATCCTGTTGTCGGAGGTGCCGGGAGATGACCCGCGCCGTCAAGCCGTGCAAAGCGCGTTGGAACGGTTGCGCCCGTAGTGGCGTGGGCGACCGTCGCTGTGCAGGTGAATGTGAGGCAGGATCAAGGTTTGGCGCTTAATCGAAAGCCCATCCGGTCCGGCCGTCGTCACAGACTATTTCGTGGGTAGTACCTTCAGACTGACCGACCAAGCGACATCCTACGGGAAGCATGACGTCGTGTGCCGCATCCCGTGTCACGGAAGGGGGCTCAAGTGGGCAAAGCTTGCCCGAGGCCGACTGGGCACAACCGCCGAGGGCCAGAATACCTGCAATCGGAATTCCGATTGTCAGCCGCGTTCTAGCGGGCGCGTACCAGTTCTCGTTCGGGAGCTTGGCCATCTTCAAATTCTGCATCCACAGTCGCCTCGTTCGCCTGTTCAACTCTTGACCCGTGACACGACTTTCCCATCATCCTGTGCATGACGACATGCGCACCAAGACAAAGTGCGAGCGGCGCAAAAAGGCCGACGTTGCCCCACAGACCCGCGATCGTGCCGCCTGCAATAAAGAATGCGGCGACTGGAAACAACATAACGGCACAACAGGCCATCATACCATACTGCATCAGTTTCGATGAACCGGTGGATTTTTGACTTTGATTGTCAGACATGTAGCTCTCCAGAATATGCTCGTGTTCTTCTGCGACATTCCAGTGAGGCAAGGTCAAGGGTACATTCGGATACAATTTGATCAGATGACAGCCTGCGGGTCGTTGACCAAGTTGGCCCGTCAGGTTGCCAGATCCAACGCATAGGACAGGAATGTGACGAGGGGGATCGGGGTCAGGCTGAACAGCAAGGCCATGCTCATTGTCCTGAACATGGTAGGCTTCGATGCCTCGCCAGAAGGTTCTGTCAGAACCACCAGAAGCGCGATGAAGGTGCCGGGCGCCAGGGCATAGAGATATACGCCCGAGATGTTCCCAAACATGAACGACCGCTCGAGCGTTGGTCCGACCACGCTCAAAGCTGTTGCACGGCTGCCGTTGAACGAGCCGAACAGATCGGCCGACATCACATAGACGGCAATGTGAACCCCAATGAATGCGACACTCCGCAGCAGGCCATCTAAAACCAGGTAAACAATCGGCCGATGCTGGTACTGCTTCAGCGCGACCGATGCGGAAACGAACCCCAAGTAATTCACGAGGAAAACGACCACAAACCCATTGGTAAAGACCTGCCGGAGGAAGCGCGAGAGCGCGGTCCCATTCGTCAGCAGCAGCGTCGCAAAACCAGGCGTTGCGAGGATGTAGACAAGCAGGAACGGCAATATGCTTGCCAAGCTCAGAACGGATACGTTCCAACAAAATCTGCCGAATGGTAAGGTCGGCGAAAAACTTTGTCGGAACGTATCGCGGGCAAACACGTCAGCCGTGGGTTGCGAAGACTTGCGTCGACCCATCCATCAGTACAAGCAGCACATCATAGGGATCACCTTGGGGGCCCATGCCGGGCGAACCCATGGGCATTCCCGGTGCTGTCAGTCCGCGCGCGACAGGTTTTTCGCTCAGCAACCGCCCGATGTCAGCCGCAGGCACGTGACCCTCGACGAAATATCCGCCCACGGACGTAGTGTGACATCCTGCCAGTTCCGGCGCGATGCCGTGTTTCTGCTTCAGAACCTGAAGCGTGTCGTAATCCACGTCCTCGACCGATGCCTTGAAACCGGCAGAGATCATCTCATTTACCCAAGCGCCGCAGCAGCCGCAGGTCGGTGTCTTTGTCACCTGCAACGTGGGTGCGGCGGTTTGCGACAAAGCAGGCCCGGCCAAGGCCAGGCTGAGTGCCGTAAGGCCAAATTCACGTCGGTTCACTTAAAACTCCTCGATGTTCTTCCTTAAATAGTTGCTCGGTATCCCGAAGTCGACTGCCCGCGCTGTTACATTTGGCTACAAACACGGGATGGGCGTCCCTTGGTGAAAATGACTATGTTGGCGGCATGAGCGATCTGCCACGCATCCTTGTCGTCGATGACCATTCAGAGATTCGGAAATCCGTCACCAGTTATCTGGAACGCAACGGCATGCGTGCTTCAGCGGCGGAAAATGCAGTTGAGATGGACGCAAGGCTGGCGGAAGCGCATTTCGATCTGATTGTCCTCGATGTGATGATGCCGGGGGAAGACGGGCTGTCCGCGTGCACGCGATTGCGCAAGGAAGGGCATATTCCGATCCTGATGCTGACCGCATTGGGTGACGACGAAGACCGCATCGCGGGTCTGGATGGCGGGGCAGACGATTATCTCGCCAAGCCGTTTAATCCCAAGGAACTGGTGGCGCGGATCAACGCGATATTGCGTCGGACGCAGCTGATCCCAAAACCGAATGGTTTTGCGGGGAAAACGTTGAAGTTTGCACACCTAAAGCTGGATTTCGATGGCCGCACACTGATTGACCAAGGCGGTTCGCGTACGCAACTTACATCCGGTGAACTCAAACTCCTGACCCTGTTCCTGCAAAGGCCAAGGACGGTCATTGGCCGCGACGAGCTGCTCAAATTGAGCACCGGCCGGGTCGCCGGTCCATTGGACCGAACCATCGACAATCAGGTGAGCCGGTTGCGCCGGAAGATGGAAGAGGACGTTTTGCGCCCGAAGATCATCGCGACTGTCCGGCAGGGGGGGTATAGTCTTTCCTGCGATGTCGAGATTTGCGAATGAAGCTGCTTCCGCGGACGTTGCGTGCACAGATTGCCCTTCTGGTCCTCGGTGTCTTGATCCTCGCGCAAGCTCTGAGTCTTTGGTTTTTCGTTGATGAACGCTCGTTAGCCATTCAGGCCGCCATCGGTGCCGAAGCCGCCGGAAGGGCCGCAAATGTCGCACAGTTGATTGAAGGCGCACCCCCGGAATTGCATGCCCAGATCGTCCGCGCGGCAACGTCTCCGCTCGTACGGTTCGACCTTACAGACGAGCCGTCGGTTGCACACGGACAACACGATGACGGTGGAGCGGTCGAAGCGCGGATACGGGCACTGCTTCAGGAAAGCTACAGCCGGGATATCCGGGTTGAGGTTCATGAAATCGAGGGAGGTCTGCTGCCCCTTCCGAACCTGTCACCGGAAATGGCGCAAATGCACGCCGAAATGATGCAGGGCAGCCTTGCGGCCATCGAGATGGAGCTGTCCATTGCGCTGTCCGGTGGGAATTGGCTCAACATCGAGACGCGGTTCGAACGGCCGCCTCTGCAAAGGTCGCTGGCGTCCAACATATCCTTTGCACTGACTGCGGGACTTCTGCTGGTTGCAAGTTTCTGGTTTCTCCTGTCCCGACTGACCGGACCACTCAACGATCTCGCGACTGCGTCCGAACGCCTGGGTCGCGGCGCCGCCAAGGGCGATCTGCCGGTCGTAGGGCCGAAGGAAGTTCGAGATCTGACCCGATCATTCAACATCATGCAGGATCGCCTGACGCGATTTGTCAGTGACCGGACCCAGATGCTTGCAGCGCTTGCGCATGATCTGCGCTCGCCTTTGACGGCGCTTAGGGTGCGGGCCGAAATGGTGGACGACGAAGACACGCGCACGTCCTTGGTGGCGTCAAGTGAAGAGATGCAACGGATGGTCGATGCGACCCTCGATTTCGCGAAGGGCGTCGGACAGCATGAAGAGGTCCAATCGGTTGATTTGCACGATCTGATCACTGGTATGGGCTTGGACAAGGTTCAGGTGACCAGCCAAGGTCCACTCATCGTATCCGTGAAACCAAGCGCGATGGGGCGCGCGTTGAGAAACCTGATTGAGAACGCGATCCGCTACGGGAGTGAGGCCAGGGTTTCGTGGCAACGCATGGGCAGTGAGGTAGTGGTCGCCATCGACGATCAGGGGCCCGGTATTCCCGACAATCAGCTGGAGGCTGTTTTCGGACCCTATGTCAGGCTCGAGACGTCGCGATCACAGGATACCGGCGGTCATGGCCTGGGGCTGTCGATTGCGCGCAGCATCATCCTTGAGCACGGTGGTTCTATCGAACTGAAAAACCGCACTGATGGGGGTCTGCGCGCTGAAATCACGCTGCCCGTCAAACAAAGCGCCGAGTCAGCCCCGAAAGAGGAAGGCTCGCCACATATGGCGCGGGTTGTTCGTCACCTCAAACCCGACTAGTTTAGTGAGGCAAGTATATGAAACGAAGATATTTCCTGACTTCTGTTGCAGCTCTTTCGGTGAGTGGAAAAACAGCATTCGCGCATAGTGACGCAGAGCACGACCGGCGCGTCGGGCCATCTGTGGTGCCCCCGGAGCAGTTGCCGCGCCAGGTTCCGTTCACCGAGGCAGACAAACCGGGAGAAATACATGTCGATCCGAACCAGTTCGCTTTATTTTGGACTTTGCCGAACAATCGGGCAATCAGGTATACCGTCGGAATTGGCCGGGAGGGGCTCTATGAATCCGGCGAGTTCTATGTCGCGCGCAAGCAAAAGTGGCCGCGGTGGACGCCCACACCCGCCATGATAGCCAGAGATCCTGACCGATATCTTCGTTTTGCGGGCGGTGTGCCCGGTGGGCTGAACAATCCACTCGGTGCCCGCGCCTTGTATCTTTACCAGCCAGGGCGTGGGGACACCTACCTGAGAATTCACGGCACAACGGATCCGAAGACGATTGGTCGACGTGTCTCAAACGGCTGTGCAAGGCTTACCAATAATCAGATCATCGAACTCTATGAGAAGGTCCCGCTCGACACGCGTGTTGTCCTGAAACCCATCGAGGTTTGAGGCAGCAGCGCGAAGACGTGTCCGTTGGCCGGGATACATATCGTTACATAATATCAGGCCCCGAACTGTTCATGAAATGCGACCAGGCGGGTAGTCTAGTGGATAGGCAGACAACAACATGAGGCCATATGATGACCCGCAAGCAAACACGTGTAACGCGTCGAGCATTCACGGCAGGTGCCGCATCGGCAGCTTTCGCGGCCCCGTCCATCCTGCGTGCGCAGGTGGATCAAACCAGTGTCCGAAGGAATATCTCATCGTTTCGTACACACGCTTGGCAAGACCACTTTGACGCTTTGGACAAGGGTATCATCATCGCAGACACCGTTACCCGCGTGATGCAACACTGGACGGCCGATGGCGAAATGCGCATTTATCCGACATCGGTTCCCTTGTCTGACGAGCTGACAAAGCGCGGCTACACGACAGTCACGTTCAAGGACCCCGAACCTGACTGGACCCCTACACCCTCCATGCGCGAACGTGACCCGTCTTTGCCAGCCTATATGCCGCCCGGGCCGGATAACCCGTTGGGCGTCCGTGCCCTGCACCTGAGTTGGACGTACTACAGGATTCACGGCACCCATGATACGCGCAAGATCGGAAGACGCTCTTCAAGCGGGTGTATCGGTCTCTACAACGAGCAAATCATCGAGGTGTTCGAAAGGACACCGGTCGGCACGCAGGTACGATTAATCTGATGTCGAAGTCCGGCATCCTGATTGCGGCGTTTTTTGTCGTCGGTGGCGCGGTTGTGATCTGGCAGCAATTGCAGCCATCGTCTTCGATGCCCGGCCACACAATGACAACGCCTGATCTTTCGCAGACGGAAGAGGGCGCGCCGATTGCAGACGTGGTTGTGCCTGCTGAATTCTCAGCAAATGCCCAATTGGGAAAGCGTGTTTTCGATGGCGCTTGCGCCGCTTGTCACGGTGCGAATGCTGCCGGACAGAATGGCGTGGCACCGCCGCTTGTCCACAAGATCTATGAACCGAGCCATCACGGTGACGCCGCTTTTTTGCTTGCCGCGAAACAAGGTGTCAGAGCGCACCATTGGAAGTTTGGCAATATGCCGCCAGTTGAAGGCGTCACACCCGGCGATGTGAAGATGGTTGTTGCATATGTGCGGGAACTTCAGCGCGCCAACGGGATCAATTGACAGGAATGACCAACATGAACATGAAGATATGGATTACTGCCATTGCGATCGGGACGACCGGCGTTGCTGCCTTGGCGCATTCCGGAGCAACCGGCGTGGTGCTGGAGCGGATGCAGGGCATGTCCGCGATGGCCAAAACACTCAAGACGCTATCACCCATGATGCGGGGTCAGGTACCTTATGACGCCGATGTCGTCCGCAGGGAAGCTGGCGCGATGATCGGCCATGCCGGTGAGCAAATGACGCGACTGTTTCCTGAAGGCTCGGGTGGCGGAGTGTCCAAGGCGTTGCCGTCGGTCTGGGAAAACAGCGAAGAGTTCGCGGCCCTTGCGCAAGAGTTGAGAACAGCCGCCGAAGGATTGAAGTTGAGCGCAGGCAATGGGTTGGCCGCAGCACAGGGCAACGGTAGCGAATCAATGATGGGCGGCGCCACTGACGGGATGATGGGTGGCGGGTCCGCGCCTGCAATGGGAGGGGGCATGATGGGATCGGACCTTCCCATGACGACCGAGATGTTTGCGGACATGCCGACCGACCGTGCGTTCGCGATGGTCGCCCAGACCTGTTCGGCCTGCCACCAGAAGTTCCGCAAAGAGGACAAGTGATCAGATGCGGTGGTGGCGTTGGATCATCGGTGCGGGGGTCGTCGGCGGCATCGGCGTTGTCGCGGCAACGATAGCCTGGCCGATCGGTGCGCCAGTCTCGGACCTGACCCTGCAAGGCGATGCCCAGCGGGGGTCGTATCTGGCGCGCGCCGGTGGATGCATTGCGTGCCACACCAACTTTGAAGCTGGCGGGGCGCCATTGGCAGGAGGAGCGCCGCTCCGGACCGATTTCGGGACATTCTATCCGCCAAATCTGACCACCGATGTCGAATTCGGGATTGGCGGCTGGACAGTAGAAGAGTTTGCAAAAGCGGTAAGGCAGGGAATTTCCCCGGACGGAGACCCCTATTATCCCACCTTCACCTACCCGTTTTATGCAAACTACACGGATCAGGACATTGCCGATCTGTGGGCCGCGTTCCAGACCGTGCCAGCCGTGAATGTGCCGACCCCGTCCCATGAGGTGCCTTTTCCGTTCGATCAGCGATGGGGGATGAAACTTTGGCGGGCGGCTTTTCTGACAAAGCCTGACACCGCACCAGAGGCGGACCGAAGCGATGCTTGGAACAGGGGCAAGCTGCTGGTCAACGGGGCGGCACATTGTGCTGCCTGCCACACAACGCGGAACTTTGCAGGCGCACGCATAGTATCGAAGAGGTTTTCCGGCAACGACGCCTTGCCGGGAGGTGGCAAAGCACCTTCGATCCGGACGCGCGATCTTGTGTCCGAAGGCTGGACAACAGACGATATGGCTTATGCATTGCGATCTGGCATAACGCCGTCTGGCGACGTATTTGGTGGATCAATGGCCGAAGTCGTGCGCTATGGCACGGGCTTTCTGAGCGACGCAGACCTGAATGCGATGGCCACCTACCTGCTGGACAACAAATCATAATCTTGGGAACCCACGAATGATCACGCTCAATCGCCGCCAATTTCTGGCAACATCTGCTGCGTTCAGTGGTCTGTCGGCCAGCACTGGATTTGCGGGCACGCCATTCGCGACCCTGACAGCCCAGCAAAGCGACGTGCAGCTGCTGCCCGGCAACTATGGCAAGACATCGCTTTGGTGCTTTGACGGCGGCTCACCCGGTCCGGAGATTCGCGTGGCGCAGGGGGGGCGTGTCCAGCGCAGATTGGTCAACCGGTTTTCTCAGGGAACGTCGACGCATTGGCACGGCATCCGCATCGACAATGCGATGGATGGCGTTTCCGGCCTGACACAGGATGTGGTCCAGCCGGAGGAAACATTCGACTATGACTTTACTGTCCCGGATGCCGGGACCTATTGGTACCATGCCCATAATAGGTCGTTTGAGCAGGTGGGCAGAGGGCTTTACGGTGCACTGATCGTGGAAGAGGCCGAGCCTCTCGACATTGATCGCGAGGAAGTCCTGATCCTGGATGATTGGCTTATTGACCCCGAAACCGCGCAGATCAAAGACGACTTCGGAGCGCCTCATGATCTCAGCCACGCAGGGCGCATCGGCAACCTGCTGACGACCAATGGAACCTTCAATCTGGGCCTGAGTGCACGCAAGAACGAAAGACTGCGCTTGCGGCTGATCAATGCTGCCAATGCGCGCAATTTCCAACTGGGGCTGGAAGGCCTTGACGGTTGGGCGGTTGCTTTGGACGGCATGCCCCTGGCTGCACCCATTAAGGTGACGGAGCCGATGATCCTCGCTCCGGCTCAACGGATCGACCTGATCGTCGATGTGGTCGCGGATGTTGGTGAAACGGCTCATATTCTTCAGTTCGGCCGGGAAGAGGCCTTCAGCCAGGTTACATTCGAGGTCGTTGAGTGGGGCTCGAAAAATCGTCGAGACGCGCCTTTGGCCTTGCCGCCGAACGACCACAGGATGGTCGACTTGAGTGAAGCCACGATGCTCAGCCTGAGTATGGAAGGCGGTGCCATGGGGCGGATGAGGTCCGCTTCCCTTGGGGGCGAACTCAAGCCGATCGGCGAGATCGTCGAGGCCGGGTATTTCTGGTCGTTCAACGGCAAAGTGGACGGGATCAACGGTGATCCCCTTGCGCGGCTGGACCGCGGCCAGAATGTACGATTGAAGATCGTGAACGACACGGCGTTTCCGCACGCGATGCACCTGCATGGCATTCACTTCCACGAGGTCGCCGAAAACGGCACCCTCGGACCGCTGCGTGACACGACCCTTCTTGAACGGGGTCAGACGCGCGAGATTGCCTTTGTGGCGGACAACCCGGGCCAATGGCTGCTACATTGCCACATGCTGTCGCATGCGGCTTCGGGCATGATGACCAAGATCGTCGTTGGATGACCCCGCGATCCGTCTATCTTGCGTTGGGCGTAGTTACCGTTGCGGTGGCTACCATATTCCTGTGGACCCGGTCCGGCGGAACCGACCATACGGCGGAAAACCTCATCAACTCCTCAGCCGATGTGGCCGCGGGCGAAGTCCTCTATGCCGAAAATTGCGCCGCGTGCCATGGCGCAAATCTGGAAGGTGAAGAAAACTGGCGCAGTCCGCGTGATGACGGAAGCCTGCCCGCACCGCCGCATGATGCAAGCGGCCACACTTGGCACCACGCGGACAGCATGCTGTTCGCCTACACCAAGCTGGGGGGCGCCGAGGTTCTCGCGGCGCAAGGCGTTGACTTCAACAGCGGCATGCCCGGTTTCGGCGACCAACTGAGCGACGGGGAAATCTGGGACATCCTCGCATACATCAAGTCAACATGGCCGGAGCGTGAACGCGCCACGCAAGCCGAGCGCACGGCCCAGGATATTGCCTCACAAGGAGACGGATAATGAAAAGATTCTTGGCTACCACCGCACTGTTAATGCTTCCCATCGCTGCGACGGCAGACGGCATGGACGAAGACCGGATCAAGGAACTGATGCTGGAAGCCATCCGCGAGAATCCGGGCATCGTGTTCGAGGCCGCGCAGTTGTTCGAACAGCAACAGCAGGCGTTGCAGGCGCAAGCCGCAGCGCAGGTTCTCGATACGGAAAAAGCCACGCTTGAAAATGATCCCAATGCGCCCGTTCTGGGCAATCCGGATGGCGATGTCACGGTTGTCGAATTCTTCGACTACAACTGCCCCTATTGCCGCCGGGTTAAACCTGAAATGGAGGCATTGCTTGCCGCTGATCCCAACGTCAGGGTCGTTTACCGGGAATGGCCCATTCTGGGGGACGGGTCGGTTTTTGCCGCCCGCGCGGCGCTGGCGTCCCGAAACCAGGGCAAATATGAAGAGTTTCATTGGGCCATGATGCAACTGAAGGAACGCGCAGAGGAAGCATCGATTCTCCGCACTGCGGAAGACATCGGCCTCGATGTTGCACAGTTGCGTCGCGACATGAACGGACCGGAAATAGAAGAACACATACAGACTTCCATGCGGCTTGCGCAATCTCTGGGGTTCAGTGGCACACCTTCATTTGTGATCGGCGACAGTCTTGCGCCGGGCCTGATCCAGGCGGACCAGATGATCGAGCTTGTCGATCAGGCACGGGCCGCCGAATAAGGACAAGCTTACGCGGCTGAAGCGTCGTAGCCAGCGTCAACGATGGCTTGCCGCACAGCGGCCTGTTCCAATGTGCTTTGGACAGTGACAAGGCGAAGGTCCAGATCGGACGTGACAACGGCTGATGGATCCTTTGCCTTGATGCCGCTTTCGATAGCGGATGTACAGTGTCCACAGCTCATTTTCGGGACGGAAAAAATCATGAAGGCCTCCATTTTTGGTACAACCTCAGACTTGGTCGTTCCATCGGGAGGAAGGTCAAGCAAATATCAGAAAAATAAATGAGATACTCTCTTGAGCTTCCAGCAACTGGAAGCCCTATATCAGGGTAAGTTCAACCGAGGAGTCTCTCATGACCGACCCCAATACGATACGTCTGTCCGTTTCCGGCATGAGCTGCGCGTCCTGTGTGGGCAGGGTTGAAAAGGCTCTCGGCGAGGTTCCAGGCCTTTCGAACGTCAGTGTCAATCTGGTGAGTGAAACGGCACAGTTTCAGACGGATGATGCAGCCACGACGGGCGCAGCGGTTGCGGCACTGTCGCAGGCCGGCTACCCGGCAAGCACGGCGCGCGTCACGCTGAACGTAGACGCCATGTCCTGCGCGTCCTGTGTCGGTCGGGTTGAACAGGCGCTTGTACGGACACCCGGCCTATTGAATGCGGCGGTCAATCTAGCAACCGAAACGGCTGTGGTAGAGTATCTTTCAGATGCCATCACCCCGGAAGAGATTGCCCGGATCAGTACGGAGGCGGGATACCCGGCCGAGATTGCGCAGAGCGATGCGCACGAGGACCGATCGGACCGCAAGGCAGAAGAAGCCGACGCGCTGGCGCGCCGTGTCATCCTTGCCGCGATCCTGACCGTTCCGGTGTTCGTTCTGGAAATGGGAAAACACACCATACCCGGCTTTGAGGGCCTGATTGAGAGCACAATCGGCATTCAAACGTCGTGGCTGATCCAATTCGCGCTTGCCACGGTGGTTCTGTTCGGACCGGGTTGGAGGTTCTTTGCGAAGGGCATTCCGGCGTTGATCAAGCGTGCTCCGGATATGAACAGCCTTGTCGCGCTGGGAACCGGGGCGGCGTGGACTTATTCCGTAGTCGCGACCTTCCTGCCACAGGTGCTGCCTGACGGTGTGCGCGCCGTCTATTTCGAAGCAGCGGCGGTTATTGTCGTTCTGATCTTGTTGGGTCGCTGGCTTGAAGCGCGGGCCAAGGGCAAGACCGGTGCAGCCATTCAGGCCCTTCTTGGTCTGCAGGCAAAGACAGCCAGGGTCCTGCGCGAGGGGCAGGCGACCGAGGTTGACATCAAGGAACTTCGGATCGGCGATCAGATCCTCGTGCGTCCCGGTGAAAGGCTGCCTGTCGATGGCGAGGTCACAGAAGGATCAAGCAACGTCGATGAAAGCATGATCACCGGTGAACCCCTCGCCGTGCCAAAGGCTGCTGGCGAACCGGTGACCGGCGGCACGGTGAACGGCACCGGGAGCCTGACCATAACGGCGACGCGGGTCGGGGCGGATACCACGCTGGCGCAGATTATCCGCATGGTCGAAGATGCTCAGGGGGCCAAGCTGCCGATCCAAGGCCTAGTGGATCGCGTGACCATGTGGTTCGTGCCTGCCGTTCTGGTTCTGGCGCTTGCGACTGTGGTTGTCTGGCTGCTGGTCGGTCCCGATCCGGCTCTGACCTTTGCGCTTGTGGCGGGTGTCTCCGTTCTGATCATTGCGTGCCCCTGCGCCATGGGGTTGGCCACGCCCACCTCGATCATGGTGGGGACAGGACGCGCTGCCGAGATGGGGGTGTTCTTCCGCAAGGGAGATGCGCTGCAACATCTGGACGACGTCGGCCTCGTTGCGCTCGACAAGACCGGGACGGTCACCCAAGGGCAACCCAGTTTGACAGACCTCATCACGGCCGACGGCTTTGACCGGGCAGAGATACTCGCCCTCATCGCATCTGTCGAGGCGCAGTCTGAGCACCCGGTGGCAGAGGCCATCGTGCAGTCCGCAAAGAGCGAAGGCCTGTCCTGGCCCGATGCGACGGAATTCCGGTCCGTGACCGGCTACGGTGTCGAGGCGCTTGTCCAGGGCCGCAAGGTTCATGTCGGTGCGGATCGCTTCATGGTGCAGCAGGGCATTGACACCAGCCCGCTGGAAGACCGCGAAAGGGCGTTGGCCGAAAAGGGACGCACCGCGCTTTATGCTGCGGTGGATGGAACCCTGGCGGCTGTGATTGCCGTGGCAGACCCGGTCAAATCCTCCAGCGCCGAAGTGATCGCAGCTCTGCATGATCGAGGGATCAAGGTCGCGATGATCACCGGAGACAAGAAGGCCACGGCAGATGCCATAGCCCGCGAGGTCGGGATCGACCACGTCATTGCAGGGGTATTACCGGATGGAAAAGTCGCCGCCCTGGACGAATTGCGGCAAGGGAACAGCAAGATCGCCTTTGTCGGGGACGGCATCAACGACGCGCCAGCACTGGCCCATGCCGATGTCGGCATCGCCATCGGAACCGGCACGGATGTCGCAATCGAAAGCGCCGACGTGGTGCTGATGTCGGGGGATCTGCGCGGCGTGGTGAATGCAATAGACGTGTCGCGCAAGACCATGCGCAACATCCGGCAGAACCTCATCTGGGCCTTTGGCTATAACGTCGCGCTGATCCCTGTGGCGGCGGGCGCGCTTTATCCAGCCTTTGGATTGCTCCTGTCGCCGGTGTTTGCCGCCGGGGCCATGGCGCTGTCCTCCGTGTCGGTTCTGACCAACGCGCTGCGGCTGCGACGGATCAAGGCGACGATGTCGGAACAGGATCCGCCCCACGACGCGGCGACGAAATTCGCAACGCAGCCCGCAGAATAGGAGACAGGTGTGAACATCGGAGAAGTATCAGAACGCGCGGGTTTGCCAGCGAAGACAATCCGCTACTACGAAGACATCGGCCTTGTCCGGCCTTTGCGCAGCGATAACGGATATCGCGCCTTTCGCGACAGCGACATCCACAAGCTCGCATTCCTGGGCCGCGCCCGGACCTTGGGGTTCTCGATAGAAGACTGCCGCACGCTGCTTGATCTCTATGAGGATGAGACACGGGAAAGCGCACAAGTAAAAGCGGTCGCACAAGAACACCTGGCGGCCATTGACGAAAAGATTGCCCAGCTCAGGTCGATGCACGATACGCTGTCACACCTCGTTGACGCCTGCCATGGCGATCACCGCCCGGATTGTCCGATTCTGAAAGATCTGGCCAAAGAGCCGTAGCGCATGATGCTTGGGGCCGACATTCTTCGGATTTTCGCACCGTAGCGTTGGAGTTTGTTGGAGCCCTCCCCCGCTGGAATGTTGTTTCTTCAGCAATTCAAGCCAAGGTGGAGGGATCAAATGTCTGAAGATACGACCGGGAAATCTAGCGGCGGGTCCCACGCCCGTTCAAGTGAAGATGCAGCACATTCGGGGGGCCATTCAGGTTCATCCTATGGCCGGTTTCTGGCGATGGTTGGCACGTCGACAGCGATCATGTTCGGCCTGATGTACATCAACTCGTACTCCTTCGAACATGTCTACTGGAGCGAAACCCGATTTTACATGACGTTCATCATGGGCGCGACGATTGCGACCGTGATGCTCCTTTTCAGTAAGCGCTGTCTGCGCCCCACGCGGGATCAGCTTGCCGGGTTGAAGTTCCAGGGCAGGAGCTCGTCGATCCTGCTGGCCGGGTGACCGGCGGCGATGGCCTCGAGGGTCGCCTTCAGGTAGGCGAAAGGCTCGACGCCGTTGATCTTTGCGGTGGCGATCAGGGAGGCGGCGCGAGCCCATGTGCGGCCGCCCTCATCGTGGCCGGCGAAGAGGGCATTCTTTCTCGTCAACGCGATCGGTCGGATCAGGTTCTCGACGGCGTTGGAGTCGATCTCGACGCGGCCATCGTGGAGGAAGGTCTGCAGGCCGGGCCAGTGGCGATGGATGTAGGTCAGCTTCTCGCCGAGCCGGGATTTTGCGGAGACGCGAAGACGTTGCGCCTGCAGCCAATCGCCGAACGCGGCCACGAGGGGCGCGCTGCGGGCCTGTCGGGCAGACAGACGCTGGCCGGGGCCCATACCGCGGATCTCGGCTTCGATGCGATAGAACTCGGCAATCCGGCGCAGTCCCTCGGCCGCAATCTCGGAGCCGTCGCGGTCGAAGACTTCCTTCAGCTTGCGGCGAGCGTGTGCCCAGCAGTGGGCAACCGTGATCGGCGCGCCGCCCTTGCGGGAGGGGCGCGTCAACCGATCGTAACCGGTATAGCCATCAAGCTGCAGGATTCCGTCGAAGCCCTGCAGGATCTGCTCTGCATGCGCCCCTGCGCGGCTGGGATGGTAGGTGAAGACCACGCCGGGCGGGTCCTCTCCGCCCCATCCGCGGTCATCCCGGGCAAGCGCCCAGAGGTAGCCGGTCTTGGTTCGGCCACGGCCTGGGTCGAGGACCGGGGCGGTGGTCTCGTCCATGAACAGCTTGCCGGACGACTTGAGATGCTCGGTCAGCCTGTCGACCACGGGGCCGAGATGGAAGGCTGCTGTGCCGGCCCAGTCCGCCAGGGTGCTGCGGTCGATCTGGATGCCGGAGCGCGCCAGGATCTGGCTTTGGCGGTAGAACGGCAGGTGGTCCGCGAACTTGGACATCAGGACATGCGCGATGGCGCCCTCGGTCGGTAGCCCACCTTCGATCAGCCAAGGTGCTGCTGGCGCCTGGGTGACCCCGTCCGAACAGACAAGGCAGGCATACTTCGGCCGGGTGTCGACCAGGACCCGGAGTTGCGCCGGGATGATGTCGAGGCGCTCGGTGCGGTCCTCGCCGATCCGGTGCATCCGGCCGCAGCCACATGGACAATCGAGGCTTGCGGGTTCCAGGACACGCTCGATGCGCGGCAACTCGGCAGGCAGATGGCCCAGGTTGCGACGCCGTGCCGGGCGCGGCGTGGCCGTCGACGGCGCAACCTGCTCCTTGCGGGTCTCGACCTCGGCGACGGCGGTTTCCAGGTCCTCGAAGGCCAGCTGTCGGTCATCATCGCTCAGCTTCTCGGACCGCTTGCCATGCACGACATGGTTCAGCTCGGCCACGAGATGCTCGAGCCGCCGGTTCGCGTCCTTCAGCGCGTCACGCTCCTGCAGCACCGCCAGCACGGCGGCGCGCTGGCTTTCGGGGATCGCGGACAGATCGATGGGTGGGGCGCTGGACATGCGCAGATCATACCGCGCCAAATGCGCCGATGCCCCGTCATTCGTCGGGGCGAGTCACTCTGCCACAGCCGGCCGACGCACCTCCAGTGACCGCACCCGGCGCCAGTCCAGGCCGGCAAACAGGGCCTCGAATTGCGCGCGGTTCAGGGTCATGGCCCCGTCGCGGATCGCCGGCCAGGTGAAGGTGCTTTCTTCCAGCCGCTTGTAGGCCATCACGAGCCCACTGCCGTCCCAGAACAGGATCTTCAACCGGTCGGCCCGCTTCGAGCGGAAGACGAAGACGGTGCCGGTAAATGGGTCCTCGGCCAGCGTCGACTGGACCAGCGCTGCGAGACCGTCATGGCCTTTCCGGAAGTCCACCGGCTGTGTCGCCACCAGGATCCGCACGCCCTGCGAGGGCATCAACATGGATGCGCCTCCAGCGCGTGGACTATCTCGGCAATCCGGGCCGCGGGCGCATCCTGTGCGAGCTCGATGATGACCGAACCCCGGACAACCCTAACTGGCGCCTCGGCGCGGTGCCGCTCGGGCTCGGGGGCCGTCGTGGTCTCATCCCGGACGACCAGAGGTGCGAAAACCGGCTCATCGATCTCGACCGCAGGCAGCACGAGCTTGCCATCCTTGGCCAGCCGCCGCCACGCCGTCAGCTGGCTCGGCATGATCTCGTAGCGCGCGGCGACACCTGACACCGTCGCCCCAGGCTCCAGGGTCTCGGCCACCGCCTGCGCCTTCACATGATCCGGCCAGCGCCTCTGCCCCGAGGCGAAGACTTCAACACCAAGCGCCGTGAGGAACGAACTCTTTGCGAACATTGCGAAACGCACTCCTTTTCTTTGGATGCGTATCAACTCGCAATGGCTGATCCCGTCGGCAATGTGGGGTGGCGACACCGTTTACCCTTTTCATGTTGAACATGTACAAGAACAAGGGCGTCAACGCCGCGATCTTTCTCGGGTCTGTCGTGATGTTTGCCGGCGCGCTCTGGCTCGTGAGAAGCCAGGAGACCATTCAGGACGAAAGCTGGATGAGCGCGATGATCCCGCACCACTCCATCGCGATCATGACAAGCGAACGGGCCGAGCTGACAGATCCACGGGTCAAGGCTCTGGCTTCGGAAATCGTGACGGCGCAAAATCGCGAAATTTCCGAAATGCGTTTCCTCATAGATGACATTGAGGCAAATGGCGAAGCCGGTCCTGAATGGCCACTTGGTGAAGCGGACGGTCCGGCTGAAATGGAGGGGCTTCAAGAAGCGATTGCAACCCCGGTGATTGCCGGAATCCGTCCTGCACCGCTCAAAGCCGAAGAAATAACACGCGCACTGGGGTCCGACGGACAATGCCGTTTCATTCGCGCCGTGAACGCCGATCCCATTCTGGTCACGGACGGGGCGGGGAACGGCGTCGCCAAGATATCCGGATCGCTGGTCAACTTCACGTCGCAAGACACAGTGACGTCCGGTGGCGTCCTGTCTGCCGATGGTGGCCAATTCACGCTGGCGCCGGGTGACGCGGACGGTGAAGACGCCACCCTGCTGTTTGAATTGACGGGAGAGACGCCTCTGACTGTCGGATTTACCGGGTATTGGACCTGCAACGGTTAAAGGATTTAAAGGAACGCGTCATGACGAGAGAGGCAAAATCCACCCCGAAGACGGCGGTTTTGTACCGAATGGTGATGGAGGAGCATGTTTGTCCCTATGGGCTGAAAATCGAAGGACCTGCTTGAGCGGGAGGGGTATTCGATTGAGGACCGGCCTCTGAACACCCGCGAGGAAACGGATGCTTTCATGGAAGAACACGGTGTCGAAACGACTCCGCAGACCTTTATCGGCAATGAAAGAATTGGTGGCTATGACGCGCTGAGGGAATTTTTCGGCCAGGACGTAAAGGATGACGACGAGACGACTTATCAACCCGTCATTGCGATATTCGCGGTCGCATTCCTTATGGCGCTTGGTCTCAGTTGGGCGTTTTACGGTTCGATCCTGACGCTGCGGGCATTCGAGTGGTTCATCGCGATCTCGATGAGCTTTCTTGCTGTTCAAAAACTGCAGGACGTCGAGACGTTTTCCACGATGTTTCTGAACTACGATCTGCTTGCCCAGAAATGGGTGCGCTATGGCTATGTCTATCCCTTCGGCGAAGCACTTGCCGGTATTCTCATGGTCGCCGGTGCCTTGGTCTGGATCAGCGCGCCTGTTGCACTGTTCATCGGTACGGTCGGAGCGGCTTCAGTTTTCAAGGCCGTCTACATCGATAAGCGCGAGATCAAGTGCGCCTGCGTGGGCGGCGGTTCAAACGTGCCGCTGGGTTTCGTGTCCCTGACCGAAAACCTGATGATGATATTCATGGGCGTCTGGATGTCGGCGCGTGCGATGGGCCTCTTTTAGGCCTAACCATCCGTTTTCAAAGCGGTCACAGGGTCGCCAAGTGCGGCCCTGCTCAGCGCGTCGAGAACGGCTTCGGACGTCAGAACCTCGGACAGGATGATCCCGTCTGGCGCGTTTGGCCCGTAGACGATGTTGAACGGGATGCCAAACCTGTTGTGGCTTTCCAGATACCGGGAAATGTCAGTGCTGGGCCTAGTCCAGTCTGCCCGCATCGCAACGACATTATCACCCCGCAGTTGGTCGACCACGGGCGCACGGTCCAGCACCAGCGTCTTGTTGGCCTTGCACGTCAGGCACCAGTCTGCGGTCACGTCGACAAAGACGGTTTTTCCCTGCGACACCAGTTTCGGTATCTCGGAGCGATCGAACGCGACCCAGTCCTGGCCCACCGCTCTCGTCTGCGGCGGGATTGTCAGCGCCGTCGGCACCAGAAGGCTGAGAACAGCAACCACCACCAGCGCTGTCGGGCGCGTCAATCTGCCCGGCAAACGTATTGTTGCGAGAAGAATGAAAAGGCTCGTCATAAGCAGCACGGTCATGGCCACCCGGCCACCCGCCACCCCTATCAGTACCCAGAGCAGCCAGATCGCGGTCCCGGCCAGAAGACCGGCAAGCACCCATTTGACGACAACCATCCAACGTCCCGGCCTGGGCAACAACCGGACCAGACCAGGCTTCCCCGCCAGAACCAGATAGGGCAGGGAGAGCCCAAGCCCCAGAGCCGTGAAAACGAGAATGACATCAATCGGGCGCCCGGACAGGGCAAAGGCAACCGCTGTCCCCAAAAACGGGGCCGAGCAGGGCGTGGCCAGCACCGCCGCGAAGGCGCCTGTTGCAAAATCTCCGCCATACCCGTCGCGACCGCTTGATCTGGCCAGCCGTGACTGCAACCCGGAGGGCAATGAAACTTCGAACACCCCGAACAGATTGGCAGAGAACACGGCAAGCACCAGAAACATGACGGTCAGGAAAACAGGGCTTTGGAATTGCAGGCCCCACCCAACGGTGACGCCGACGGATTGCAGAACCAGAATGATTGCGGCGAGGGCCCACATGAACACCAGAACGCCAAGCGCCGACATCAGGAACCCATTCCGGACCTCGTGCGCTGGCTTGTTTCCATGATTGAGAACCGATGTCAGCTTGATGGACAGGACAGGCAGAACACAGGGCATGACATTCAGGATCAGACCGCCAAGAAAGGCAAAGGCCGCAATCGCCAGGATTTGCGTCAGATCCGGCAGGTTCGCCATAACCTCGAATGGTGCACCCGGGATGCGGTCTGACCAAGCGGGCTGCGCTGTCACCGCGCGTGATCCATCGGTCAAAGTCAGTTGCAGGGGCGGCGGATCCTCCCCTTGCGCGAGAAGAGGCAGCTTGGCCCAAAGGGCTGTTCCCGCATCATCGGTTCGGATGTCCGGTTTGCCAAAGGTGAATTCCGGCCCCAGTTCCGGAAAGATATCCGGCTTCACAAAGGCATTCGCACTGCGCGCCGTCACATAAAGCGCATCATCCGCGATCACCGCCGTTTCGACAATGATGTCGCTCTCTTCGGGACCAAGCGGCACCCGCTGGGCATACTCCGAAATCAGGCCCGCCGCCTTCGCGTCAATCCCGGTGCCCGCCGGAATTGTCAGTGCGAGATCGAAATCATGCGGCACACAGACAGTCGAGCACGCCAGCAATGAAACACGCGCCTGCAATGTTGCGGACTGGCCCGCAGTTTCGAGAACTGCCTGAATGGGCAGGACGACACGGGTCTTGTAGCCAAAATTCTCGATGCCGAATGCCGTGAAGCGCTCAGGCGCGGGCCAGAGCATCTGTGCGCTCACCAGATTTTCCGATCCATCCCATGAAATTTCAGGCGGCAGACCCACCTCGCCGGGCGAACGCCAATAGGCTTTCCAGCCCTCGGCCAGCTCGACATCCAGGCCAAGGGAAAGGGTTCTGGAGGTTTCCGCGACCCCATTTTCAACGGAGATGAGCCGGGCCGTGATTGTTGAATTCTCGTAGGTATCGCTCGATGCAGCAAAGCCCATGGAGGCCCAAAGGCAAGCCATGAGAAGGAAGAATAGGCGCAACGTGGTTCGCATCATCTTTTGGCTCGCTTCCACCCTTGTCCCGAGATCGAAATCCGAAGCACCTCTATGGCTGCATCTCCCGGTTGGTCAACTTTACAAACGGATACAATGTCGTTTGTGAAGCCATCCCGCTGCGAGAATAACGCGACGAAGTCCGCGTTCGTAGCAGGAAGGCCAATAGAAGCTTTTTTCTTCATTGAACATTTCAATCGCAACCGCGGCCTCCAACCTTCCAGCGCTGGAAATTGAAACCAAATGCGGATGACTTAGTTGAACGCTTAGCAATTGAGAGAAGGAAGAAGATCATGATGGATGGTGGAATGATGGGCGGCGGTATGATGATTGGAATGGGACTTGTCTGGCTCCTTGTCATCGTGGTGCTGATTCTCGCAGTTATTGCGCTGGTGAAATACCTGCGTACGTAGCGGAAGGCCGGAGCGTCGCCATGGCAGATGAAAGCAAGCCGGTCGTTATAGTTACCGGGTCGAGCGGGTATCTCGGGGCCGCGGTGGTGCGACGGCTGCACGGGTCCTACCGCGTCGTCGGACTTGACCGGTATTCGCCGCCCCATCCGCCGCATCAGGCCGAGTGCGTCTGTTTCGACATCACCGATCAGGCAAGTGTCGATACCGCGCTTGATCGTGTGCGGCTGGCTTACGGCGACAGGATTTCCGCCTGCATTCACCTTGCGGGCTATTTCGATCTCAGCGGCGAGGATGATCCGGCGTATGATGCCGTTACAGTCGAAGGCTCGAAACGGCTGCTGAAGGGTCTTCAGGGGTTTGAGCTTGAACAGTTCGTCTTCGCTTCCACCATGCTTGCCCATGCGCCGACCGAGCCGGGGGAGCCGATAGACGAGGATCATCCTCTCGATCCTAGGTTTCCTTACCGCGCATCGAAGGTGCGCACGGAGAAGGTACTGCGCGAGGTAAGGGGCGACGAGAAACTCGTGCTGATGCGCCCCGCCGGTATCTACGATGACAACGGGCAGTCGACTTTTCTGACCCACCAGATCGCCCGCATTCACGAACGACGATTCAGCGGCAAGGTTTATCCTGGCGATCTGTCGCGCGGGCAGGCGTTCCTGCATCTCGACGATTTTCTAGACGCGGTGGAACGTATCGTTGATCGGCGCGTCAAGCTGCCGGACGTTTTTCCGGTGCTACTGGGCGAGGCCGACCCGATACCCTTCGGCGAGTTGCAGCGCCTGATCGGGCGCGAGCTGCATGGCGAGGACTGGATCACCTGGAACGTGCCGTCCCAACTGGCCAAGCTCGGCGCCTGGACGGAAAACAAGGTATTTGGGGAGGATGCCTTCATCAGGGCATGGATGGTCGATATTTCCAGCGATCACTACGAGCTAGACCTTTCGGCGGCGAAAAAGCACTTGGACTGGACGCCTGAACACAGTCTGCGCGACGACATGCCGGGCATCCTTCAGCGCCTGAAGGACGATCCCTACGAATGGTACGAAGCGAACGGGCTGAACGCCGCACGGGTCTCGGCGGCCAAGGTCGAAAACGCCGTGGCGGAAGAGGCTGCAGAGCATGCACCGACGGAGGCCGAGGCGAACGCGGATCGGCGCGAGCATGATCAACACATGCGGCAGATGCATTTTTCTATGCTCTGGGTGCATTGGCTGGTCATGGCGCTCGGCCTGTGGTTGGCCACCGCGCCATCGGTTTTCGGCACCTTCGATCAGACCGAATTCAGCGCGGCGGTCCAGCGCGTGACGGAGGATCGCGGGCTGTGGTCCGCCGCTACACGCAGTTGGCTGACCGCGTGGAACAATGTCTTCACCGGACTTGCCATCATGGTCTTTGCCGCCCTGTCGCTGCGCCATGGTAACGGCTGGGCGCAATGGGTGAATGCCGCGCTCGGCGTCTGGCTGCTGGCCGCGCCGCTGGTGTTCTGGACGCCGGACGCGGCCGTCTATGCCAACGACACGCTGATCGGCGCGCTGGTGGTCGCGCTGACAATCCTGATCCCGATGATGCCGGGCATGTCGCGCGAGGGGATGATGGACGATACCGATATCCCGCCCGGCTGGACCTACTGCCCCTCCACCTATGTCCAGCGCCTGCCGATCATCGCGCTCGGTGTCGTGGGCTTCATCCTGTCGCGCATCCTGTCGGCCTACCAGCTCGGCCATGTAGACGGCGTGTGGGAGCCGTTCTTTTCATCGCCGGTCGCGCTGAATGGCACCGAATACATCATCACCTCCGATGTCTCGAAAGCCTGGCCCATTGCCGACGGCGGCCTTGGCGCAATGAGTTATATGTTTGAGATCATGATGGGCGTGATGGGCAGCCGCCTGCGCTGGCGCACGATGCCCTGGATGGTCGCACTTTTCGGCATCGTTGTCGGGCCGCTTGGCGTGATCAGCATCTATTTCATCATCATTCAGCCGATTGCCATCGGCACCTATTGCACGATCTGCCTGATGGCGGCGCTGGCCATGCTGATCATGATCCCGTTCTCGCTCGATGAAATCGTCGCGATGGTGCAGTTCATGGTCTGGAATACGCGCCGGGGCAGACCGTTCTGGCGCGCGTTCTTCAGGGGCGATGCTCTGCCCGGTGGCACAACGGGGGGCGAAATGAGCTTCGACGCGCGACCGATGCAGATCTTTCGACAAAGCGCACGCGGCGTCACCGTACCATGGACACTCGGGCTGAGTGCTGCGATCGGGGTCTTCCTGATGTTGTCGCGCGCGATCTTTGGCAATGAAGCGGCCATGGCGAACAGCGATCACCTGCTGGGCGCACTGGTCCTGACCACTGCGGTCATCGCCTGGGCCGAGGTCGCGCGCCCGTTGCGGTTCCTTAACATCCTCTTCGGCCTCTGGCTCATTGTCGCGCCTTGGTTCCTAGGCGGAGGCACGGTGGCAGGCAGCCTTGTCGGTATCCTCGCCGGGATCGCTCTCATCGCGCTCAGCCTGTCGCGTGGGAAGCGCAGCGAGGAACACTATGGGAGTTGGGACAGGTTCATTTTTTGAAGGGGCGTCACAAAAAGATTGCCAAGCGTCCTTGACCTTCCAGTAGGTGGAAGGACTATCTGGTGTTTCAAGGAGAGGGTTGCCAGCTATGAACATTGGAAATGTTTCGGAACAGAGCGGTTTGCCCGCAAAAACAATCCGGTATTACGAGGATATCGGACTCGTGCAACCGTCGCGGCGTGAAAACGGGTACCGCGATTTTGCTGTTCAGGATCTGCACAAGCTGGCGTTTCTCGGCCGGGCGCGGTCGTTGGGTTTCGGCATCGAGGAATGTCGCACGCTGTTGTCATTGTACGAGGACCGCGAGCGGTCCAGCGCCGACGTCAAGGCGATCGCCCAAAGTCACCTCGCGCGGGTGGATCAAAAAATCGAGGAGTTGCAGGCGCTTAGCGCGACGCTTCGTGATCTCGTTGTTCGGTGTCATGGCGATGATCGTCCCGACTGCCCGATAATGGATGATCTGACGCCTTCCGACCTCGCGGGGACGCGAAAACATCCCGCTGGAACAACCCTCTGAACACTGGTAAATTAGCCGCATGCACTTTGTCGCCCGCCTCATCATGATAGCCGAGCTTGCCGCCTTCGCGGCAAGCTCGGTTGTGCATGCGGCCGGTTCGGCCAGAATGGCATCTGAAATGATCGCAGCCGGAGCTGAAATGCCAGGTGCCGACTGTGAGGCGTGCGATGGTTCGGCGGGACCCTCAGGCATCGCTTGCGATTTCGTGTGCAACTCGGCGACCGCCGTCGCGCTGGTGGGAGCCTCGGCGGAATTTGGTCTAATTGCAGTTTCGAGCGCCCATGGACTGCCGATCGCGCGGGATTTTCGCGGTCTGATCAGCCCACCTGCCAAACAGCCTCCAAGATTCCTTCTCTGAACTGACACGCGCCGCGGCTTCGCAGCCGCAGTGTCATGCCGTGACGCCGGAGCCATGCTGCTTCGCGCTGCGGGTATTCCCCAACCGCAGTTGCCGCTTTGGCTCCGGCGGAGGACCGAATTATCAGAGAGCCCCAGTCCGATGTCTTTCAACTACAAAACTACCGTCACGCGCCGCGCCTTTGTCGCGTCGTCGCTCGCGGGTGTGATGTCCGCCACCCTGCCTTTTCCGAGGATGGCAGAAGCCGCCACCCGGAAATTCTCACTCCGGGCCGCACCGGGAAGCACACGGCTTGTTCCCGAGCCACATCCGGACACTGCGGCCTGGTGCTACAACGGTAAGGTCCCGGGCCCGGAGATCCGCATTCGACAAGGTGATCGCCTTCAGGTCGAGGTTATGAATGACCTTGCGGAGGAAACCACTGTGCATTGGCATGGCATCCGGCTTCCCAACGCAATGGACGGGGTGCCGCACTTGACACAGGGACCGATCGCCCCGGGCGACAAGTTCGTCTACGAATTCGATGCAGTCGATGCCGGCACCTTCTGGTATCACCCACATCAGCGCAGCTTCGAGCAGGTCGGGCGCGGTCTCTACGGTCCCCTTATCGTCGAGGAGGCCAATCCACCTCGGGTCGACCGCGATGTTACTTGGGTCCTGGACGACTGGCGTCTGGCCGAGGACGCATCGATTTCGGATGATTTCGGCAATGCCCATGACTTAAGCCACGCTGGCCGCCTCGGGAACACTGTGACGATCAACGGTCACGTGCCGGAAACACTCGAGGTGGCATCGGGGGAACGGATCCGCCTCCGCCTGATCAACGCGGCGAATGCCCGGATCTTCGCACTCGATTTCGGGGACCATACACCGCGCATCATCGCGCTCGACGGGCAACCCGTCACACCGCATGAGCCGCGGGACGGTGTTGTCGTTCTTGGACCCGCAATGCGCGTCGATGTGATCCTGGATTGCACCGGCAAGCCAGGCGCACAAGCCCAGCTTGTAGACCGT
The DNA here is from genome assembly GCF_001975705.1 of Salipiger abyssi. NCBI lineage: Bacteria > Pseudomonadati > Pseudomonadota > Alphaproteobacteria > Rhodobacterales > Roseobacteraceae > Salipiger > Salipiger abyssi. The sequence goes on along the minus strand of NZ_CP015092.1, from coordinate 91,346 downwards.
GCGTACCGCGGGAACGATTTTCGAGTCCTCGATTTCACCTACGCTGAAACCGCCCTGCGCGAGGCCACACCCGACTGGCCGATCGCATTGCCCACCAACCCCATTCCGGAACCTAACCTGAGATCCGCGCAGCGTCATGAGGTGACGTTCACCGGCGGCATGATGGGCATGATGGTGGAACGCGAAATGGGCCTCGAGCCGCGTGGCGGCATGATGGGCGGCGGTATGATGGGCATGATGCATGACGGGCGCGGCATCTGGTTTGTCAACGGAAAGGCCGCCGAGGGCCATGTGCTCGATCCGTTCCTGACGTTGGAACGCAGTGCCAGTCACATCCTCGAGATGACCAACGCGACCGCCTTCGACCACCCGATCCATCTGCATGGCCATTCGTTCCGGGTGATCAGCCGAAATGGTACGCCGACGCAGCATCGTGAATGGCAGGACACGGTGCTGATGGCGCCCCGCGAACGGGTCGAGATCGCCTTCGTCGCCGACAATCCCGGCGACTGGATGTTCCACTGCCACATTCTCGAACACCAAGCCGCGGGAATGATGGGCGTGATCCGCGTCGCATGAGACCCGGAGGAGGACAAGAAATGACAAACAGCACCTTGAATTTTGAGCCGGACAGACGCCACTTCCTGGCACTGGGTATGGGTGCAGCTGCAGTGCTCGTGTTGCCCGGCGCGGTGCGCGCGGCCGACGGGGCGGCCGATATTCGAACGCTCGCCTTCGATGGCGACACGCTGCTGATCGCAGGCGCAACACTGAGGGCGAGCCCCGATGACGGTCGCAGTTGGCATGACAGGCCAACACCTTCCCCGGTCTCCTCGATCGCCACGCATCCTGCGCGTCCCGGACGTCTCCTTGCCGGTTTGGCGCGGGGAGGGGTGACCGTGTCCGACGATGGCGGAACGACATGGGCTGCCCGAAGCGAGGGGCTTGCCTCCGGCGAGGTCACCGCGCTGGCCGTGGCCGCCGGAAACCCCGACATGATCTATGCCGCAATCCGCGGCGACGGCCTTTGGAAGAGCGAGGACGCAGGCGCAACCTGGGCCCTGGCGATGGACAGGCCCTGGCTCGACGCAGCCGAGCGTGACCCGCTGACGCTGGCATCGGTCGATCTCGAAACCGGAATGGGCGGCATCTGGATCTATGCGGGAACCGAGAAAGGCCTGACCCGTGTTCCGGACTGTTTCTGCCGCTGGCAAGACGTTCAGCCCGGCAATGCGATGGACGCGCTGGTGACGGGCGACACGCCACCTGCCGAGGCACCCCTGCCGGCGGACGAGCCGGTCCTGTCACTGGCCAGTGCCCCTGCGGCACCGTCTACACTTTACGCGGCACTGCCGTCGGGGGTGTGGGCGTCGCAGGACGGCGGCGTGATCTGGACGCACAAGGCAAAAGGGCAGGGGAGGGCCGTCGCGGTTCACCCTAGGGACGAAAATCACATAGCCGCCCTCCTCAACGGCACCCTGAACCTCAGCCGCGATGGCGGCGCTACCTGGGCCGCGCTCGCGGTCGCATGATGGAGAACCCCATGAACAGAAGATATGTCCTGGCTTCGCTTGCTGCACTTGGCGTCGGCGGAACCTTCACTTTCACGACGCTGACTTCAGCACAAAGCACCGAAGACGCGACCGGTCCCGCAAGTACCGACGTGTCAGACGGAACGAAGCAGATCACGATCTGGCGCGATCCGGGCTGCGGTTGCTGCGACAGCTACGCCGATTATCTGGAAGAGAACGGCTATCAGGTGACACGCATCGACGATCGGGATTTTGATAAGCGCTCAATCGAAGTCGGCGTTCCCGAGCAGGGGCTCGGCTGTCATCTGGCCGAGATCGAAGGCTATTATGTCAGTGGATTGGTACCCTCGGAGATCCTGGAAAGGCTGGTCACGGAGAAGCCCGACATCACCGGCATTACTTTGCCGGGCATGCCTTCGAACGCGCCAGGAATGGCACGCGTAAAGACCGGTACGCTCAAGACCTATGCGTTCGGCGAGGGCGGGATCACCGTTTACTCCGATGAGTAACTGCATGGATATGATGACCGGCCCGATGATGGGGGTGATGATGTTCGGTGGAGGGCTTTTGCTCCTGCTCGTCGCCGCGGTTCTGCTGCTCAGCATCGTCGCACTCGTGAAATACCTCAGGAGTGCGACATGAGGCGGGCCGCAACAATCGGTGCCGCTGTTGCCACATTGACCGCGATCGGTGTTGCCGTCCTCGCGCAGTCGGAAAGCGACGAAGCTTCGGTGGACGGATTGACCTTCCTTGGCGACCCCGTGACTGTAGCCGACATCGCAGCAGGCGAGACACTCTATGCCGAGAATTGCGCATCCTGTCACGGTGCCGATCTGGAAGGACAGCCCGATTGGCGGCGGCGTCTGGACAATGGGCGCATGCCCGCGCCGCCACATGACGAAACCGGCCATACCTGGCACCATTCGGACCGGAACCTCTTTATTGTGACCAAAGGCGGCGTCGGCGCCGTCGTGCCCGGCTACGAAAGCGACATGCCGGCGTACGATGGCATTCTGACCGACGACGAGATTGCCGATGTTCTCTCTTACATCAAAAGCACCTGGCCGGATCGACAGCGCGAATTCCAGGCGGAAGTATCTGCCAACGACAAAGGTGATTTATGAGCGTGACCGAGGAACCCCGCCGCCGGAAGGGTCGGCTACTAACTATGATGCCAGTCGCGATCTTCGCCCTCATCGGCGCGGGCTTTTACTGGGGGCTGTTCAATGGTGACGATACTTTAGCGTCACCGCTTATTGGCAAGGCGGTGCCCGAGTTCGACCTGCCGCCGATAGAAGGCCTGCCGAACGGCCTGTCGACGGCCGATCTGAAGGGGCAGGTGTCCCTGGTCAACGTCTGGGCGTCCTGGTGTGTACCGTGCCGGGTCGAAATGCCGTTGCTGAACGAACTGGCGGCGCAGGGTGAAGTCCCGATCTTCGGCATTAACTTCAAGGACCGTCCCGAAAAGGCATTGGGCTTTCTCGATGAGCTTGGTGACCCTTACACCCGCATCGGCGCCGACCGGAACGGGCGCGTCTCCATCGATTGGGGCGTTTACGGCCTGCCCGAGACCTTCGTGATCGATGCCGAGGGCCGAATTGCCTACAAGCATATCGGCCCCTTTGACCGTCGTTCCCTGGAGGAAGACATCCTTCCCGTGGTGCGGCGCCTTCAGGAAGGAGCCGGATCATGAAACGACGCGAGTTATTGGCTGGTATGGCGGCGCTCGGCGTCGCGGGGCCGGTTCAAGCCAGACCATTAATGCCGCTTCACGAAAAGCCGCGGGAGATGCTGTCGCCACCTTTCGTCGATGGAAAAGGCCGCGATCTCACGCTGGCGGATTTCCGGGGCAGGGTGGTCCTACTGAACATCTGGGCGACCTGGTGCGTTCCCTGCCGTGAAGAGATGCCGACGCTCGACGCCTTGCAGGAGAAAATGGGCGGCGGCGACTTCCATGTCCTGCCGCTGTCGATCGACCGCGCCGGAATGAAGATCGTCCGCCGCTTCTACGACGAAATCGGTCTTCGTCATCTCGATACATACCTCGCCGAAGACATTCGGGTGATGGCAGCGTTTGCCGTAGTGGGCCTTCCCACCACGATCCTGATCGACCGCGACGGTTTCGAGCGCGGCAGGCTTGTCGGGCCGGCCGAATGGGACAGTCCCGAGGTCATGGCCCAGATTCAGAATCTCATCAACGAAAGGAGTGAATAACCAATGTCTGAAACTTCATCTCACACTGAGAATCCGGTGGCACGCCCATGGCGGCCACAATTTGGACAGCGCAGCCTGATTCTCGCGTCAATGACGATCATCGGTGCCGGGCTTTACCTGAACTGGGGTTGGGTGACGGCGATCGGGGCCGCTCCGCTGATCCTGGCGCTGGCACCCTGCGCCGTGATGTGCGGGCTGGGTGCCTGCGTGATGTGCAAATCGAAATCATGTGACAACAAGAGCACGGCCGCAGAGCCGGGCCTGCCGAGGGACTGAACCCGAAAACCTCAAGAAACCTTAAGGAGAAACTAATGACACTTATCAAGAAACTGAGCATGGCGACTGCCGTATCCGCGCTTTTGGCCACCAGTGTATTCGCCCAGGACAACACCGGTTCGTCCGGCCAGATGATGGACGGTGAGAACGGAATGGCCGGCAATATGATGGACGGCGATATGTCCGGCATGGACGGCATGATGCCCATGATGAAGATGATGCAGAAAATGGGCCCGATGATGGAGGCCTGCACCGAGATGATGGAGGCCATGAACAACTCCGAGGATGAAACCACCCCTTCGACCGACAAGGGCTGATCAATCATCGCCGGGGGCCAAGGCCCCCGGCGATTTGACAGGGAAAAATAGATGATACTCAAAACTGCCCTTCGCGTGTTTGCGGTCTTCCTCTGGGCGCTGATTTCCACGCCCACGATTTCGTTGGCCCAGCAATCGACGCCGCTCGATCAGGTTGAGCAAGAGGCCATCAAAGCCTTGATCCTGCAAACCATCCGCGAGAACCCGGAAGTTCTGGTGGATACGCTCCTGGCCTTCCAGGAAGAGGCTCAGGCACAAGCCCAGGCCGAACAACGGGCTGCGATTCAGCGCGTGGGTGAACTCCTGCTTGCGGACGCAAACACCGGCGTGATGGGCAATCCTGAGGGCGACATCGTGGTTGTCGAATTCTTCGACTACAACTGCCCCTATTGCCGACGCGCGGCTCCGGTCCTTTTCGAATTGATAGAGGAGAACCCGGACTTGCGCATCATCGTGAGGGAGTGGCCGATTCTCGGACCCGACTCCGAACTGGCGGCTCGGGCGTCGCTGGCGGCGATAAAACAGAACGGATTCGAGGCCTTCCACGATGCCCTGATGGCGCAGCCGCGCGCCAATGCCGTCTTTATAAGAAGGGCCGCTGAGCAGGCAGGGCTGGACTACGACCAGTTGCAGGCAGATATGGACGCGCCTGAAGTCGATGCCCATATCGCAAAGTCTCACGATCTCGCACGGCAGCTTGGAATATCCGGCACGCCGACATTTCTGATCGGGGAAACGCTCGTTCCCGGATTGTTGGAAAAGGCCGATCTTCAGGCTTTGATTGCGGAGGCCGGAGATGTCGATTGAACCCGGTGAAACCCCTCCGGAAGCGCGGCTCCTGAGATCCATATTGTGGGGCGCGGTATTTGTGGCCATTGCCGGGGTCGCAATATTCTCTGCCTTGGAAATGTATCTCGGCAATGGATCGAAGACTGTCCGCTATTCGGGCGAGGCGGATATTCGATCCGAACTTTCACTCACGGATCATACCGGACAGGAGGTGACCCAAGCTGATTATTCTGATCGCTGGCAACTTGTTTTTTTTGGTTTCACCAACTGCCCCGACATTTGCCCCACCACACTCGCCTACATGTCGAGCGTTCTGGACTTGCTTGGTGATGATGCGGATCAGGTGGCGCCGATCTTTATCACTGTCGATCCTGCGCGAGACACCGTGCCAGTTATGGCCGAATATGTGTCAGTCTTTCATCCAAGACTGATTGGCTTGACCGGAACTGAAGCGCAGGTTGCCGAGGCCACCAGAAATTTCCGCGCATGGTACAAGCGGACCGAGGATGACAGCGCGCCGGACGGTTATTTCATGGCGCATGCCGGGCACATATACCTCATGCGGCCCGGTGGCGAATTTGAGGCGGTCTATCAGGAAGGCGGCCAACCGCCCGAGGCGCTGGCGCAGGAAATCCGCAAAAAGCTATAAACAATGGAACTTGCCAAATGAAAATTACGACACTTGCAACCGCGTTAACTCTCTGGCCATTTTTCGCATCGGCCGATGTAACGATATCGGACGGTTGGGCCCGCGCGAGCATCCTCGCCTCGCGTCCGGCTGCGGCCTATCTCACGCTCACGAGCAATCAGAGTGATCAGCTGGTTGCGATCACCACACTCATCGCTGGAAACGTCACCATTCACGCCGTCGAGACCGGCGGCGATGATGTTAGCCGAATGGTCAAGATCGACGCCTTGGATCTGCCCTCCGGAGAACCAGTGACCCTCGCGCCCGGCAGCATGCATCTGATGCTGATGGGTCTGTCGGAAAAACTCGAAGAAGGCACCGATTTGCCGTTGATCCTGACATTCGCATCGGGTGCCCGAATGGAAATCAGCGTCCCGGTTCTCGGACCGGGCGCAATGGGACCGAAGGAGTAACAGCCATGAAAAACATACTCCTGCTGATAGCCCTCGTCGCGGGCCTCCCGGCCTACGCAGATCATCCTGGCGACCGTCTTGACGAGGTGATGGCACAAAAAGAACCTGCTTTCACTGCCGTTGACATCAACGAACTTCCTGCGTTGGATCTGCTCGGCCCTGACCGAGAACCGTTGGACTTGGAAAGCCTCTCCGATCAGGTCGTCGTTCTTAGTTCCGTCCCGTCCAACTGCGGGTCGCCCTGTGCTGACCAGCAGGCACTTCTTGAAAAGGTGAGGGGCGGAGTGAATGCATCTCCCATGCTGGACATGGTGACCTTCCTTGTGGTGACCGACGCCAGTGATCCGGTTCCCGGACCGATTGCCGAGAACGTGGTCATTGCTCGCGCACAAGTGCCAATAGAGAATCTGATCGATCAGTATCGCGCGATTGCGCCAGACCGTCCCGAAGCTCCGCTTGTGCATGTTATCGCGCGCGGCAACCGCCATTCCGGGGTCTTTGCGGGTTCCGCTTTCCGGCACATCAACATGATCCTGTACGTCAACGGCCTGACCAACGCGCATTGATCGAAGAACGGACCCCCAGCATGACAGCAAACACAGAAACCATTGAGACAAGCGATACCGGATGGCTGTCCGTCATCCGCCGATACATCGTCTATACCGCCGTCGGACACCTGATCTGGGAAATGGCACATATCCCGCTCTACACGATCTGGGTCGAAGGCACCTGGGGAGAGATTGTGTTCGCGGTCGTGCACTGCACCGGCGGAGACCTGTTGATCGCCATGAGCACGCTCTTGCTTGCCTTGTTTCTTGTTGGAGGGCACGCATGGCCGTCGGAACGCGCAGGGCGTGTCCTGCTTTTGGCCGTGGCCATGGGCGTCTCTTACACGATCTTCAGCGAGTGGCTGAACATCGTAATCCGTGCGGCCTGGGCCTATCGCGACATCATGCCGGTGGTCCCCGTCATCGACGCCGGTCTCACGCCCCTGCTGCAATGGATCATCGTCCCGACCCTGGCATATTGGGCTGCCACAAGAGTGCCCTTGCGCAAGCTATTCAGGGGTGAACGTGGTTCATGGTAGATATCTCGCTTCTGGGGCTCACCGCCGCGCTCTTGGCCGGTACGATATCGTTTCTGTCTCCCTGCGTGCTGCCTCTTGTGCCAGGATATGTCTCTTACGTGGCCGGGCGCACAGCCGCTGAAGGCGGGGCGGCTGCGGCCTCGCCGTCGCGCGCGGTCTGGCTGAGCCTGTGTTTTGTCCTCGGCTTCTCCACCATTTTCATGGGGCTTGGCGCATCCGCGACAGCATTGGGTCAGGCCCTTCTTCGGTGGCGGTATGAACTCAACCTCGTTGGGGGCGGCATCATCATTGTCTTCGGGCTTTTCATGATCGGGGCCGCGCGTGTTTCAGTGATGGAACGCGATTTCCGGTTCAATCTCAACATCCCCGGGGGCCAACCCGCTGCGTCCTATGTCCTCGGTCTTGCTTTCGGTTTCGGTTGGACGCCGTGTATCGGCCCGATCCTCGGCGCAATCCTGACAGCCAGTGCGGCGAGCGCCACGATGGGCGAAGGCGTCATGCTGCTTGCCGTCTATTCCGCAGGCCTCGGGATACCGTTTCTGATCGTGGCCGGATTCACCGATCAGATTGCGGGACGGTTGCGGGCCATCGGCCGGGTTGGCCGCCGCCTCCACCAGATTGCAGGCGTCGTGATGATCCTTATGGGACTGGCGATGATGACTGGACAGTTGAGCGCGCTGTCATACTGGATGCTCGATGCATTTCCGGTTCTTGGACGAATAGGGTAACAGCTCGTGCGGTTCTACGAAAAACATATACTTCCTGGCCTCACGCATCTCACCATGGGTCAGGAACAGCTTCTTCCCTACCGAAGGCGCGAGGTCTCAGGTGCGAAGGGCCGCGTGCTGGAGATCGGGATCGGCTCGGGCCTGAACCTCGCGCTCTACCCCGACGCCGTGGATCAGATCGTCGGTGTGGACCCGTCGCCGGAACTCCTTCATCGGGCCGCGCAGGCTTCTCAGGGCTTGACGCCGACAACGGAGATGATCGAGGGCGTGGCCGAAGCATTGCCGCTGGAAAATCGCAGCGTTGACTGCGTGGTTGCCACCTGGACGCTCTGCAGCGTGTCGGAACCGGAGAAGGTGCTGGCCGAGATCCGGCGCGTTCTCAAGCCGGATGGCGCCTTCCGCTTCGTCGAGCATGGAACAGCGCCCGAACCCGGTGTCCAGCGTTGGCAGCGCTGGCTCACGCCTGCCTGGAAGCATTGTGCCGGAAACTGTCACCTTGACCGCCAGACAGACACTCTGGTCGAGCAGAACGGCTTCCGCATGGAGCGGCTCGACACCGGCTACGCGAAAGGTCCGAAACCCTTTGTTTTCATGTATGAGGGGCAAGCTCGCCTTTATTGAGGCAGCTTAGAAGGAGAACAATGTCGGCTTCCAAATGGCGAGATACTGATGACAAGGTAACCAACTCTCGGCGGGAACTTATAGAATATATCAGGGGTTACCGCATCATGAGCAAGCAGAAAAATGATAGACAAACCAATCTGACACGCGGCATCCGCGTCGAGATCGCCAGCCTTGTCTACAACCTCATCGAGGTCGTCGTATCCGTCACCGTTGGACTTCTGACCGGCAGCGCCGCACTAGTGAGTTGGGGCCTCGACAGCACGGTCGAAGCCACCTCAGCCGGGACGCTGATCTGGCGCTTGAAGGCCGAGAAGGACGGTGGCGACAAGCGCACGGTCCTGCATCGCAAGAAGGTCGCGCTCTATGTGGTCGCCTGTGCTTTCTGGATCGTCGTCGCCGCGATCCTCTACGAGGCGGTGTCCGCCTTCATCTCGCAGGAGGCACCGGGCTTCAATTGGTGGGGGATCGCGATCCTGTTTGTCTCTTTAGTGGTCAATCCGCTATTGGCCTGGGGCAAGTATCGCTACGGCAAGCGGCTCGATTCACCCGCCCTGAAATACGATGCCAAGGATACCATGATCTGCGAATACCAGACCATTGTGGTGTTGGCCGGAATCGGTCTGACGCAATGGATGGGCTGGTGGTGGGCCGATCCGGTCGCGGCGCTTCTGATCGTGCCCTACGTTGCGTGGGAGGCGTTCGAGGCCACGAAGGATGCGCGGTCGGTCGGGCCGGGTGAGGCCGAAGCTACTGCCGACGCCTGACGTTGCGCATGATGAACCGGTTCTGGGGCAGTGATGGCAGCTCTCCTGGGTCAAGCTCCAAATCCTGATCCGGCACATCGTAGTCGATGTCGTTCACAAGATACCTGCAAAACGCCTTCATCTGACTGATCGCGATCCATTCACCCGGGCAGCGGTGGTTCGTGTAGTGGTTGCCGCCGCCCTGTGGAATGAAGTCGTAGGGGTTTTCGGCGCGGCCCCGAAACCGTTCGGGCCGAAACTCAAGTGGCGCATCCCATGAACGCCGATCGGTGTTCGTACCATAGAGGTCCAGCAGAACCCGGTGTCCTTTGGGAAAGCGATACCCTTGCCACTCGAAAGTACTTTTGACTCGTGCCGCGACCGCAGGAAAGAATGGATAGAGGCGGCGGACCTCCTGAACGAAGGGTTCGAGCAGTCCTTCGTCGTTCCGCAGTTTCTCCTGCCATTCTGGGTACCTGTACAGGGCGTGCGCCGTCTGCACGATGAATACAGACACCGCCACGGTCGGACGCAAGACGTTCAGCAACTCTACGGCGGCCACCCTGGGGTTCAACAACTCCCCGTCGAGATCGCGCCATGTCGCGATGAAATGAAGGGCGCTTTCCTGCGTCGGCTGAAGCTCGCCATCGCGGACCTGTTGGATCATCCGTGCTGCCCATTTTTCCAGGCGGTGGCGCGCCAGTCGCGCGGCCCAATGTTTCGGGCCGATGGCACCGGCGTCCTGAAAAAGCGATGTAAGCTGCGCCGTTCGGGTCGCCACCTCCGCCTCGGGAATCGGAACCCCACACCAGGCGCAAACGGCTCTCGTGAGCATTTCGCGCACTTCGTCGTAAAAAACGACTTCGTTCCTCGCCTCCCAGTCCGGCGCAAAGTTGTCCAGCATGTGAAGTGACATGCCCTGAAGCGCGGCTATATGCTCGGTCCCCATCATCGACATGAACATCTTCTTGCGGTGCTGGTGGGTAGCGTCGTCCAATCCCTGAACGCCGCCTTCACCCAATAGGGTCTTTTGTATGCGGCTTGGCATCGAGCCTTCGCGGATCAGCTGCTCTTCCCGATAGAAGGCTTCTGCCGCGGCAGCGCCAGTCATGCAGATTGTCTTGTGAAGAAGAATGCGCGTTTCGAAGAGGTCTGCGTCGAGATGGCGGCAAGTTTGCCGAATGAACCCATACGGGTTGCGCAGCAGGGCGAGTGTGCTGTCAAAGCCTGTTGCAGATGGCATGCTAGACATCGGCTATCCTCCTGTTTCTATTCTCTTTTTCTGGCCTTTTTTGCCTCGCCGTTCGCGGGGCGGGCACGGTGCCGAAACAGCAGTGCCGCTCCGAAGGAAAGCACGGCGTCCGCGCCCATAACATCTGTCACCGCTGGATCAGCTGCGGCGCATCCGCATCCCCAAGGGCCATTTCGGGGAGCCAAGTGATAAGCTGAGGAAACGAGATCAGCGCCACGATCAATACGATCTCAATGGCAACAAGAGGTACCGCTCCGCGATAGATATCGGATAGGTTGATACCTTCGGTGCCGCCATCTTAGCAAAAAACAGGGCATAGCCGAAGGGAGGCGTCAGGAAGGACGTTTGCAAGGCCAACGCAATCAGGCCAGCGATCCAGATCTGCGCAAAGTAGGCAGAGCCGACGTGATCTGCGAAGTCGAGATCTGAAATAATCGGCATCAGTACGGGTACAAAGACCAGCAGCACCTCGATCCAGTCAAAAACAAACCCAAGTATGATGATCACGCCAAGGAGGATCGCCAACAGTTCCCACCGGGTGAGATCGAATGCGGATATCCACTCGAAGATGACGTCCGGTCCACCGACCAGGTGGAAACTGAGCGAGAATACCGATGCGCCCAATACGATGAAGAAGACCATCGACGTCATCGTGCTTGTCTGCACTGTGACAGAGTTCAACGATGAGAAAGACAAGCGCTTTCGCGCCAGCGCGACCAATAGCGCGCCAAAAACCCCTACTCCAGCCGCCTCTGTTAGTGTCGCAAAGCCCAGAATGATGCTGAGCGAAATGGATGCGATGACCGCGACAGACGCGAGTACAAACAAGAGGTCTGACACAAGATTGGTCTTGGGTGTGTCCAGCGGGATTTCGACCGTTTTTCTCAACGTGACCGCAAAGTAGACCGCGAAGGCCATGACCATCAGAAGCACAGGTACGATGAGGGCCACATACATCAATCCGATGCGCAGATAGAACACGTTCGAGATGAAGAACAGCATCACGGCTGGCGGGAACACGACACCCAATGCTCCAGAAGCTGCGACAGCGCCTCCTGCGGTTCGCGGTGCGTAGCCCGACGCCATCATCGGGGCATAGGCCACCAACGCCACAGTTATGACGGAAGCACCGATCACCCCGGCGGCGGGCGCAAGAACGAGGCCGATCAGCAAAGTCGCAATGGCGTAGCGACCGGGAACGCCTGTCAGAAGACGCCCCAGCAAGCGAAACATGGTTTCGGCAATCCCGCTGGCATTCAGGATCAGGCCAAGAAAAATCAACATTGGAACGCTGGTGAATTGGACTGATTCATTGGTCAGTACACCACGGGCCCGCAGGTAGATCAGCCCCAGATGCTGAAAATCAGTGATCCCCACCCAAACCGCAGCGACAAACCCCAAGAAGCCTGTCCCCGCGAGCACCAGCGCCACCGGAAAGCCACTGAAAACCCCAATCGCCATCACGACAAGCATGGCAACCGTGAGGACCTCATTCACCATTGTGCAGGCCGCTTGCTTGTTCCGGTGCACCTTGCGCACGTCTCCCTGTCAGAAAGGCGATGTTGCGAAGGGCTACGATCATCCCGGCAAGAGCCAGCAGGATGGGGCCGATGACCCCGGCAATGCGTTGTGCCCACAACTGGGTTTCCGCGTATTTCGTGGTGCGCATCAAACCGTCCCATCCGTAGTAGGTCAGGATGGCGGCGAGCGGCAGAAGGATAAAAAGGCCGCCAATCAGTTCGATCCAAGCAATGCGGCGGGCGGACCAATGTCTGCGAAGAACATCAACGCGCACGTGACCGTCGCGCAGATAGGTATACCCAAAGGTCAAGAAAATTAGGATGAACAGCAGTGACGTGGACAGGTCCGGCAAATAGCTCGACACGCCAAGTTGTAGCTTGCGATCCAGCATCTGAAGCGCGCCATAAGCAGCAATCGAAACAACTGTCAGCCACGCAGTCACGACGCCGATGCCGCGAATGCCACGGTCAATCCAATCCAAAAATCTCAAGCCGAATTCCCTCCCAAAGTTCTTTGCCTGTTAGCTGTTATCCCCCCGTGACATCTCCCTTGCGATTGTCTTGTTCCCGATTTTCCGGCCTGACTTTCGAGGTGCGAAAGCTGTCCCAGAACAGCAATGCTGCCCCACAAAAGATCGCCACGTCAGCCAAGTTGAAGGACGGCCAGTGGTATGACCCGTAATGGAAGTCGAGAAAGTCAGGGACGGCCTGATAGCGCAGACGATCAAGGATATTGCCAAGCGCGCCTCCGATGATCAGACCGAGCGCCGCACCTGTCAGCCCGTCCGGAGCCTTCCATAGCCAGATCAGCAGCCATGCCACGACCACGGCAGCAAGTGCGACCAGGCCCCACCAGGGTACGACCCCGCCGAGCATACCGAAGCTGACCCCATCGTTCAAAACCCGCACGAGATTGAGAAAGGGCAGAACCTCGACCCCATGTTCAAGCGCCGGGGTGTTCAGGGCAAGCGCCTTGGTGCCCTGATCGAAACCGAAAGCTGCAATCGCACAGAGCCCACCCAGAACGCGGTTGTTCATGCCGCCGCCTTCAGATCGGACCGCGCGTCGCGGATGATCGACCAGGAAGAATGCAGGAATAACCCGGCGATGCCGAAGGCGACAATGAGGTCGGGCCACGCGCTACCCAGCCAAACCACCAGACCGGCCGCGACAACGACTGCCGCATTGCCAATGGCGTCGTTGCGCGAGAACAGCCAGACGGCACGCATGTTCGCGTCCCCCTTCCGGTAATGCAGCAACGGCAGCACGGAGATGACATTGATCACAAGAGCAATCAGGCCCAGAAGCCCCATCAGCGTGGCGTCTGGGGTTGTCGGCTCGAATGCCCGCATGATGGTTGTCCCAAAGACGCCAAGACCGAGCAGGGCAAGGAAGATGCCTTGGATCAGGGCCGACCGCGCCCGCCAGAGAAGACTCCAACCGATGGCCAGCAGGCCGAGGAAGGTGATCGCGCCATCGCCGATGAAATCCAGCGCGTCGGCCTTCACCGCCTGTGACCCGGCAATAAACCCACCAATCATTTCCAGAACGCCGTAACCGACATTTAGAATCACGACGATCCAGAGCGCGCGGCGGTAGCCCGGGTCCTGATGGGCCGCACTTTGCTGAAGGTCCTCGTCGCTCTCGCTGCGGTCGAACCCATATCCCGTTGTCTCAACGGCTTTTTCAATCTCCGGCAGGCTTGCTTCAGGGACTTTCAGAGTCATGATATGGGTCGCCGCTGATACTTTCACTGCGTCGGGCGCGACACCCGCAGACTGCGCCGCCCGCTCGATCTGGGCGGCATCCTTGGCGCAATCCATTCCGGAAACCCGGTAACGGACGGTCGACGTATCTGCTGTCGATCCGGTGCTTTCGGTGTTGGCCATCGGTGCAATACTCCTGCTAAAGTGGATCAAGTTCAAACATATCAGCAAGGAGTGATATGATGCAAGTCTTCGCCGACCGCAATGCTGCGGCCGCTGGCATCGAGCGTAGGGCAAAGCTCTTTCGCGGTCTTGCCGACCCGAGCCGGCTGGCGATACTGGGCGTGCTGTGTGAAGGACCGTTGGTTGTTCACGAGATCGTCAAACGCACAGGGCTATCGCAGCCCAACGTGTCAAATCATTTGCGATGCCTTCTGGATTGCGGACTTGTCGCCAGCGACCGCGATGGGCGCTTCATTCGCTACCGGATCAGCAGTCCGCGCATAGCAGCTCTTTTAAATGATGTAGACGCCCTGCTTGATGTGGTCGCAGAAGGTGTTGGGGCTTGTGACAATTATCGCGAAGCGTGAACGATAATATCCCAATGCACGTCATCACGACCACTTCCGCGTGAGGCAAAATTTTATATGGGGCTTGCTGCCAAACGTGTTGAAAAGACCCATTATTGAAAGCGCTCAATTTAACTGCTCGGCATAGCGAGTTAAGGATCACAATTGAAGCGAAGATCAAGACGAGGCCCGGCATCGTGGCAGTAGCCTGGTTTCACCCCACAGATCGTGACAGCGCTTAGACTGATAAAGAAACGAACGGGCCCGAAGTATTACCGAGATCGTCTGGCATCAAAATTTCTCTTGAACCTCTAGTAGCTTTAGGAGTTAAGCCACCGACATAGAACGGCACCATGGAGCAAGTTGCCAATAACGCCTCACTCTTTCCCGGGCGAACAACACTGCGTTCGGGGTAAGGTTCGGTTTGCCGTCCAATGCGTGAACGGAGCAATCTATATGCTGACAAGACGACACTTCATCCAGACGACTGCCGCATTGTTCTCGGCGTCTATCTCGAGTCCGCTCCTCGCTGACACCTGGCCCACTGAAGCGGAAAAGGCGGCTTGGGATGCACAGATTACACCGCCGGGCTATAACCCAGCCACATCAAACCCGTGGGGCCTGCACCCGCGCTTTCTGCCGCAGCGGGTTATAACTAAAGATGGTCTTGTGGCCGGTGACATCCATGTCGATGCTGTCGCGCGCTATCTTTACCATATCGAGGAAGGCGGCACGGCGATGCGCTATGGCGTAGCGATTGCTCGTGGCAAACTTTATGAGCCAGGCGTCTACACGATCAAGCGCAAGGTCAGGTGGCCGCATTGGCAGCCAACACAGAACATGATTGACCGCGACCCGGAGCTCTACGCCGACATCGCTGACGGTATGGAACCCGGACCTGAGAACGCGCTCGGGTCACGGGCGCTTTATCTCTATGTCGGGGACCGAGACACCTATCTGCGCATCCACGGTACACCACAGCCGCGAAGCATCGGCGGCCGAGCCAGTTCCGGTTGCGTCCGGATGGTCATGGCGCACATAAACGATCTGTATCCGAATGTGGAGATTGGCTCGACGGCGTTCCTATATTCGGCCGAGGACAGCGTGACTCCGCAGAGTTGACCCAAGCCGCGCCGTCAATCCGACGCTTGGACGCGTCAATCAGGATTGGCGCGCGACGCAGATGGGATTGCCGCCTGCCGATCGCAACGGGACCAAGGTCGTTTCCACCGGCCCACTATGGGCATACCAATAGCAATTATCTTCGGGACGTAGCCGTGCCGTGATGAGATCCTGGTCGGGTGCAGCGAGGGCTGCGACAGATTCTGGAACATTGCCGATCCTGAATGGATCGTTGTCTTCCTTAGAAGGCACCGCGCAGCCAGCCAGGGCCAATGTTGCAACCATGATCACCGCATATTTTTGAAGCATATCTATCTCACTCTTTGGCAGGTCAGCCGCGTCCTCAGACTTAGCGGCGCGTTTCAAGGTTCCGCAGGTCTGTGTCCTTATTTGACCAAGTTTCTGTTTTTGCTCTTGAAGCTCTAGTTACTGTAGGGGCTATCTCAATGTGGAATGAACGAATCCCGAGGTCAATCCCATGTCTTCCAATGGCCACCGCCACGACCACAAGCACAGCTCTGACTGCAGTCACGACCATGGTGATGATCACAAACATGCGAGCGTAGTTCCCCACTCTCATGGAAAAGGTGCTGCGTGCTGCGGTGCTGGAGCCAACACGGGACCGGCACAATCCATCCCCTCGAATGGGCGAAGTTTTCAAGTTTCCGGTCTGGATTGTGCCGAAGAGGTGGCAATCCTGAATAGGGTGGTCGGTCCAAAAGTCGGCGGGACTGAGCATCTGGCGTTCGATGTCATCAATGGTCGGATGACGATTATGGATACCGCAGTCGGAATTTCGGAAAACGAGGTTTCGCAACTTGTCGCGAGTACCGGCATGAGCGCAAAACCGTGGGACGCCGACAAGGCAGCAGAGGATCAGGCCGCGCATCTGGCACGTCAGAAGCGCTTTACCTCGTTGAGCGGCGGCTTCTGGGCGGCGGGATTCCTTTTTCACATTGTCGAGACCGGCATGGGCGGCGCGCTCGGGCTCTTTGCGGGGCATGGCGAGGTGCCTATGCCTTTGGCGGAAGCAGGGATCTTCGCCGTCGCGATTCTTTTTGGCGTCTGGCTTGTCGCGCCCAAGGCCTGGTCTTCGGCGCGGAGGCTTAGCCCCGACATGAACCTGCTCATGGTGGTCGCCGTCGCGGGCGCCATCGGCCTCGGCGAGTTTTTTGAGGCCGCGACGGTCGCCTTCTTCTTCTCGCTTTCGCTTTATCTGGAGAGCTGGAGCGTGGGGCGGGCGCGTAATGCGGTTTCCGCGCTCCTCGATCTGGCGCCGCCAACGGCGCGGGTTCTTTACGACGACGGATCTGAATCCGACGTTCCGGCCGCAGCTGTGGCAGTCAATGCAAGGTTTATCGTGCGCGGCGGCGACCGGATCCCCCTCGACGGTGAGGTCGTGGACGGGGCAGGGGCGGTCGATCAGGCCCCGATCACCGGCGAAAGCGCGCTAGTGCCCAAGGAACCCGGCGACGAGGTCTATGCCGGCACGATCAACGGCGAGGGCACACTGACGGTGCGGGCGACCAAGGCCGCCTCGGACACGGTACTGGCCAAGATCATTCGCATGGTGGGCGATGCCCATGCCCGCCGCGCTCCGGTCGAACAGTGGGTGGCCAAGTTCGCGCGCATCTACACACCCATCGTAATGGCTCTGGCGATCGCCATCGCACTGGTGCCGCCACTCCTGCTCGGCGGCGCCTGGGACTATTGGTTCTACAATGCGCTGGTCCTTCTTGTCATCGCATGTCCTTGCGCACTGGTCATTTCTACGCCGGTGTCCATTGTAGCAGCGCTGGCCGCTTCGGCGCGTGCAGGGGTGCTCATCAAGGGCGGCGCTTATGTCGAGGCGCCGGGGCGCACCACCGCGCTAGCGATGGACAAGACGGGAACGATCACCATGGGCGAGCCTGAGGTGGCGGCCGTTCACCCACTGGGTGAAGCCTCGGTTCGCGAAATCATCTCGCTGGTGGCCAGTCTGGAGGCGCGGTCTTCGCACCCGCTGGCACGCGCCATCCTCGCGCGCGCAGAAAGCGATGGTGTTTCCGTGTCTGCCGCAGAGGACACGCGGACCGTGCCTGGGCGCGGGCTCGAAGGACGCGCCGACCGGCGCGCGATCTGGCTCGGCTCAGATCGGTTTGCCCAAGAGAAAGGTTTCGCCAATGGCATTCCGGCGGAGCTGCGGGACCGGATCGAAGGGGCAGGCAGCACCCTTGTTGCCGTGGGTGACGAGACTGGCGTGACCGGCGTACTGGAGCTTCGCGACCGCATCCGCCCAGACGCAAAGGGCATCGTGGCGCGCCTACACGCGCAGGGCGTGAAGACCATCGTGATGCTGACCGGCGACAACGATCGCACAGCGCGTGCGGTGGCGGCCGAGGTCGGCATTGACGAGGTGCGCGCCGAACTTTTGCCAGAAGACAAGGTGACGGCCATCGAGGAACTGGTGGAAAGCCACGACATGGTGGCGATGATCGGTGACGGCGTGAACGACGCGCCCGCAATGGCGCGCGCGCATTATGCCATTGCCATGGGGGCTGTCGGATCGGACGCGGCGATTGAAACGGCAGATATTGCACTGATGACCGACGATCTGGCTCGAGTGCCGTGGCTGATTGCTCACTCTCGCCGGACAATGACGATTATCCACCAGAATATCGGTATATCGCTGGCAACAAAGGCGCTGTTCGTCGGGCTGACCGCATTCGGCATGGCCTCAATGTGGGGCGCCATTGCTGCGGATGTGGGCGTATCCCTGTTGGTGGTCGCCAATGCGCTGCGGCTTTTGAACGGCCATCGGATCAAGGACGGGCCTTCGGGCGGCAAACCGGTGGGCAAGCAGATGGCGAAGGGAGCACTGGCGCACGGTCATTGATCTGACGTCTTCGGTAGAGTAAACTCTGGCATCAACAGACCTCGCAAAAAGGGGCGTCGAGCAGTGACAAACACCAAGTTTCCAAGGCGTGCCTTTTTGATAGGCGGATTGGCCGCCTTCCTGTCAGGCTGTGCCAGCAAGTTCCGGTCGTACAACGGACCCGAAGTGACCCGGCTGCGTATGTACAAGGCGCAGCGGTTTCTGGTTCTGGACGGGGCGGATGACGTCTTGCGGACCTACCCCATCGGATTAGGCTTCGCGCCCGAAGGTCACAAGCAGTTCGAGGGGGACGGCCGTACGCCGGAGGGTTCCTACGTGATTGATCGGCGCAACCCGGACAGCCTCTTTCACCTGTCAATTGGCATCTCATATCCCAACGCGGCAGACATCGCTTATGCGCAGGCTCAAGGAAAGTCGCCCGGTGGCGACATTTTCATCCACGGCGGACCGCGCAAGGGGATCGACCCAATGAATGTCCGCGACTGGACGGCAGGCTGCATCGCCGTCACTGACCGCCAGATCGAGGAAATCTATGCCATGGTCAGGGACGGGACACCGATCGACATATACGCTTAAGGATCAGGTGAAGCGGCGCCGCAGCGCGACGTTGATCGCCTCAATGGCGATGACCATGGCGACGACCGCCATCGTGACGCTGGCCGCCTTGTCATACTGGAAAGAGCGCACGTAGGTCTGGATGTAAAAGCCTATCCCGCCCGCGCCGACAATGCCGAGGATCAGCGACTCGCGCAGGTTCAACTCGAACCGGAAAATCGTGTCGCGGGCGACGACCGGCGCCATCTGCGGCCAGATCGCGTATCTGAGCCGCACGAGCGGCCCGGCGCCCGCGCTTTCAAGTGCTGCGATCGGCGCGCGGGACACGCCGTCGATCGCCTCGGCATAGAACTTGGCGAGCATCCCCGTTGCATGAAAGGCGACCGCGATGATGCCGGGCAGCGGCCCGAGCCCGACAGCGCCCACCATGAGCATGGCCACGAGGATCAGCGGAATCGCCCGGATGAAGGCAAGCAGCGTTCGGATCGGCCGAAACACCGCAGGCGATACCATCGTCTCAGACGCGAGAATGCCGAGGGGAACGGACAGGATCACAGCACCGAGGGTGCCGAGGATCGCGATCCTCAGCGTTTCCGCGCTGCCCTTCTTGATCTCGGCCATCACCGTCGGGTCAGGCGGAAACATCCGGCCGAAGAAATCGGCGATCCGCGGGCCGGCCGACAGAAGTCGCGAGAACTCGACATCGGTCGTGGCGAAGGACCACAGGATCGCGGCTGCGATCAGACCGCTCGTCGCAATGCCGCCAAACCCGCGGAACGCCATCAGGACACCGCCCTGAGGCCGATACCGGGGATTGGCCCTACCTCCCGATAGAGCTCCGCCGTCGCATCATCGTTCAACTCGGAGGTCGGTACATCGAACACGATCCGCCCGTCCCGCATGCCGATGATGCGCTGCGCGAAACGCCGCGCCAGGTCGGGCTGGTGCGACGAAAACAGCGCCGTCGCGCCGCGCGTTCGCGCCGCCCCGGTCAGCAGCGCCAGGATCTCACATGCACGCGCGGGGTCGAGGTTGCTCACCGGTTCGTCGGCGAGGATTAGGCGCGGTTCCTGCGCCAGACACCGTGCGATGGCCACACGCTGCCGCTGCCCGCCGCTGAGGCTGTCGACCCTGCGTTCGGCAAGATCGGCAATTCCGCAATCGGCAAGTGCCGTGCGCGCAATCTCCAGATCATGTTTGGTCGGTGATCCCAACAGGGCCCGCAGCGGCGACATGCGCCCCAGGCTGCCATTCAGGACGTTGCGCAGAACCGAGGAACGCTCGACCAATGCAAACTCCTGAAACACGAAACCGGTATCCGGACGGCGCGCGCTCGGCGGCGGACGGTCGGGATCGAGCGGCGCACCCAGAACCGATACCCGCCCGCTCCAGCCTTGGAGCCTGCCGTCGAGCAGTGCCAGCAGGGTCGTCTTGCCCGCCCCGGACGGGCCGAGCAAAGCGACGCTCTCGCCCGCCGAAACCCGAAACGAGACCCGCTCCAGCGCCGGGAGGTCCGCGCCCGTATGGGCAAAACTCAGGTCGTCTACTTCGACAGCTGTGCTCATCGCAACAGCCCGTATTGCCGTGCCATATCGCGTACGCCGTCATAGGCGGCGCCGTCGGCCCTGACGTACCCATCCGGTCCATAAAAATAGCGCAGCTTGTTGCGGTGCTCCGGCTCGTTGAGCCGCAGCATTGCGTCGACAAAACGGTCCCGCAGAGCGGCATCGAGCCCCGGGCGAGCGATCACCAAATGGCTCGGGATCGGCGCGCTTTCCGCGATCCAGGTTACCTCTGCCTGTTGCTGCGGCGTCAGAAGCAGGTCGGCATACTGGCTGGCGCCTGCGGCATCGACCAGGCCTTCGGCCATCGCCTGCATCGCCTGCTGGTAGCCGCCAGCGAAGAAGACGCGGCCGAAGAATGCTTCCGCCTGTCCGGGGTCTTCGATCAGCCCGGCTTCTACGAATTCGGCGAGCGGGTAGAGATAGCCCGATTCCGAAATCGGATCGGCAAAAGCGATGTCGCGCCCGCGCAGGTCTGCGAGCGCGCCGATGCCGCTGTCGCGCCGCACGAAGATGCGGCCCGTATAACTCGGCGCGTCGCGGTAGACCTCGGACAGGAGCGGCACGGCACCGATCTCGGCCTCGGCCAGAACGAAGGGCAGGGCGCCCATGAAGGAGATATCCGCGTCGCCGTTGCGCAGCGCCTCGACCGCCGCTGCATGGTCGATGGTGACGAACCCCTCGACGGGGACGCCGATCTCCTCTGCCAG
The DNA here is from genome assembly GCF_001975705.1 of Salipiger abyssi. Classification (NCBI taxonomy): domain Bacteria; kingdom Pseudomonadati; phylum Pseudomonadota; class Alphaproteobacteria; order Rhodobacterales; family Roseobacteraceae; genus Salipiger; species Salipiger abyssi. The sequence continues at coordinate 70,064 of NZ_CP015092.1, read as the reverse complement.
CCATCCGGTGATGGCCTCGATGTCCCCCAGAAGCTTGTCGGGGTTCTCTTGCGGGATGAAGGCAAGCCGCAGGGTTACGTCTTGCGCGGCGAGAGGTGTCGCCAGCGACACCGCGCCCGCGCCGACCAAGGTCAGTATCGTTCTACGGGTCAGATGGACCGGCATCAGAATGCCCTCTCTTCGATTGCGTCGGCTTCGGACTTGAACGCGGTCCAGCTTGCTTCAGCGGCCTCCCAGTCTTCCACGCGGACGGCGGCGCCGACCGCGGCCAGCCGCTCGGCCAGCGCATAGACCTCGGGCCGGGCGGGGAGGTTCGACATGGTGCTGGCGTCGGCCGAAAGGTCCGCAGCCACGGTGTCGGTCAGCAGCAGGATATGCTCTGCGTCCCGCCGCGGCAGTAGCGTATCGATTGTCGAGGCGAAGGTCGTCAGTTCGGCGAATGCCAGCCGGAAAGCGGTGTTCTCGGTGTCGAAGGCCTCATAGGGCTCGTCTGCCGCGCCAACGGTCTCGAGATAGGCGGTTAGGTCGGCGCGGTCTTCCTCGGTAAGCCCAAGCGATTTCGTCTCGTCGAACCAGTCCACGACGGCGGCCAACGTCGGCAATGACCCGTCGTGGAAATAGGGGGCGGTATAGGCCGTGCCGAGCAGCGTGGGCGTGTCCAGCGCACCGGCGCGGGCCCCCTCGTAGCCCGGCGCTACTGAGCCGATGTCGTGGGCCTGCCGGTCGAGGAAGTTCGCGTCTGGCACGTGGCAACTGGCGCAGGACCGACCGCCGAGCCGGGCGAAGGGCGTATTGAAGATCTCCTCGCCGCGCCGGGCGGCCTCTTGGGTCGTATCGGTCAGACGGCCATCAGTCGTCAGCATGGAATTCGGCAGGAAGTCGAATTCGAGCATGTAGGCGACGAGAGCGTCCAGCATGAAGGGCGTCGGTTCCTTCCCGCCGAACTCGTTGACGACCACGTTGCGGGTAAAATCGCGCAAGGAGGCGAAGCGGCCATCGCGGCCGTAGGGACCGGTAAAACGCAAGCCGCGCAGGCTGGGAATGTCGAGCGGGTCGTCGCGCCTGTCATTGAAGATCGGGTTGAAAAAGGCGCCGTCCACGTCGATCGCGCCCGGTTGGTGGCTGGCGCCGGGGATGAAGAGCCGCTGGTTGACGTCCGAGCGGTTGTGACAGGTCGAGCAGGCGATCCCGAGATCCTGCGCCGGGCTTCCAAAGAGTTGCGCGCTGTCGAACAGCATGTCGCCGTAGGCAACAAGCGGCAGATCGGTCTCGTCGATGCCCTGTTCCTCGAAGTTGAGCACGAGCAGCGGCAGCGGATCCTGATCGAAGATGTCAGACCCCGGCGGCAGGCTAGGCGGCACCTCGATGGTGCGGCCACTCAGGACAAAAGTTTCCGGCAGCGCGCTCAGCGTCCGGCGCGGCGCGAAATCGTCAACGAGGTAATTCTCGGCGAGATAGCCGGAGATGACTCCGCGCGCGGCTTCCATGGTTTCGCGATTCGCGGGTGTGTCACCAGTACCAAGAACACCGGCGGAACCTGTGCTGCTGTTGAGTTCCAGCCAGGCGAGGCCGATGCGTCTCGAAGCGTCGGGGTCAGCAGCCGCGATACCGTCAGCGAATGCGCGATAGAGTTCTCGAGCTGTCCGCACGGCCTGCTGTGCACGTGCAGAATCGTCGGCCATGACTGCCCGGTCCAGTTCCTCGTCGATCCTGCGCGCTATCAGCCGCGTCGCCTCGGCGAAGACCGCCTGGCGGTCCTCGCGAGTTATGGCGTCCAGAAGGGGCGCGGGTCCGATGTCGCTGCTGCCGTTCAGCCATGCCAATGCACCGACAGCGAATTCCGAACCCCGGTAGGGTTCGGCCCAGGCGGTCCCGACGTCATCCCAGGGCAGCGGTTCGAGATTTGCGAGGAAGAGAGTCAACCGGTAGGCCGCCGCCTCGGGAAGCCATGGGGCCTCCTTGGCGGGCGTCGCAGCGACAGGTCCGGACAGGACGAGCGCACTTGCGAGTGCGGCAATGAACGCTCCAAGGAATTTCTGAATCACCGCAGTCTCCCAATCCCAAAGTTAGACACGGCTAACTTATCTACCCTAAGCAAACAAGTTGTCAATCCCGCAGTTTCCTTGCAAAGTCCCAAGTATGACAAAGCTGCAATCACAGGAACGTGAACTGTTCGAAACTGTCGACAGGGCTCCCGAAGCACAGGCTGAGGGCTTCGCGACTGTGCGTCAGGCACATGAGAGCGAAATGGCGGAAGATTACGTTGAACTGATCGCCGAACTGATCGAGTCGCGCGGAGAGGCAAGGCCGGTGGAAATCGCCGAGCGGTTTGGAGTGAAGCCGCCGACCGTGACCAAGAACATCTCGCGACTCAAAGCTGCTGGCCTGGTGCGGCGGGAACCTTACCGCGCGATATTCCTCACGGATGCCGGTCGGGAGTTGGCCGAGGCCTGCCGCCGGCGGCACAGGATCGTCGTCGCGTTTCTCCTCAGCCTGGGAATCGACGAAGAGACTGCGGAACGCGATGCGGAGGGGATCGAGCATCACGTCAGCACGACCACGCTGGAGGCCTTCGAACACGCCCTCCTGCAATCTGAGAGCGGCAAATAGCGCAGCATCAAGTTCTCGCGAAATTCAGCAAAGCAAGACTCAGGAGGCGGCGGCGTCAGCAGTCAAAGGCTGGTGGGTCTGTTCTGATGGTCAACTTTAGTGCAGAAAATCGTTCGTGTCCTCTGAGCTTGGCCAGCCCGAGATAGTGTGCCCAAAATCTCTGACTGCGACGACGGTGCAGCGAAAATGTCGATCGCGGGAAAAGACGTGGGTACAACCTTTGATTTGCTCCTCTGTTCAAAGCGCATAGACAATAGTCACCACCGTCGTCATGACGATGAAGAACATGACCAAGGCGCCTATGGCGAGCGTCCGGCCCATGTCGCGGTTTGGCTTTGCCACTTTCAGACGCAATTCTTCGGCCGTTTCCGGAAACTCGAGCGCCGCGGAGTTCGAGCCTCGCACCAACTCATATCGTGAATTCCAGCGACGCACCTCGGCCGCGTTCCACCCGTTCATGACCAGAATGATCGCGGCGATCATCAGCATCGAGGACGGGACCCAGATCGTATAGCCACCCATGGTTTCGTCGGACAGGGGATCGAGCAACCCGGTTCCCGCCGTTTGGTAGGAGGCATAGAGGCTCACCTCTTTGAGTGTCGTCAAGGAACCCAGAAAAATGTTTGAAACGATCACCGCAAAACCAGAGATCAGCCTTGCGCCGCGCCTCGCGCCCTCAGGGGGATCTCTCGGGTCGAAGAGCATGCCGAAATACCAGATCCCTGCCAGCACCATCGCAAAATGGGCGAACACCTCGATCGCCGCGATGCGCTGCGCAAGTCCGTAAAGCACTGGAATCTGCCAGATAAAGAGCGACGTGATGAGCGCAGCAGTGGCGGTTACCGGATGTGCCAAGAACCGCAAAGTAATAGATTTTCCAAGAGCGCCGAGGTATCGACGCCACCGTCTGTTCAAACCGGCTTGCAATAATCGCCACGGCTGAGTGACCGCGATGAGTAGTGGTCCTGCAAGGCGGAGGAGAAGGTGCTCCACTTGATGCGCCGAAAAGAGGCTGTGCCCCAACGAAGCCAGAGGCGCATTCGTGGCCGCGAGAATGCAGGTCAAGCCAGCGAAGAACAGGGCTTGCCGCCAAATGGAAACCGTCCCGCGCAGCCGTGTGGATCGCGCGACGCCGCGCATGTAGATCCATGCGGCCAAGCTGACGGAAACAAGGGACACTGGCGAAATCGCGTATCCAAACGGGTCGAAAAGGAGGAAGTAGGCGATCATTGGCTCCTGTCATCTTGTATTGTTGGCCTTTGGACAGATGCCGGTAAAAGTCGGGATGTTCCCACAGCGCCACCCCGGGCCAAGGACAGATCAGTGGACATCGCGAGGTATTTGCCCTGCATCCACATGAGAAAAAGGTTCTCATAGAATCGTGAGAGCGGGTGGCCGGACTGACCGGCGGGCGCGATGAAATAGGATCCGGCTTCTTCCGAAAACGACATGACCGCCTGAAAATTGGTGCCCCCGCTGGGCGCGAAGGGGCGGTCATCGTCAGAAGTAAACAGTGTTGCAATCATTGTGTATGAATCGCCCGAAGATGGGGCTTTGAGAGACAGCAGATCGCTGATGATCCCACTCGATCGGATTGGTGCCCACCCCATATTCAAAGCGTGTGCTTCGCCCCAGACCCAAGCGGACGGATCGGGTCCGTAGCGGTCGACAAGCCAGCCGATGGCATCATCCAAGGCCGCACGAACCTGATCCTGGCAGGTCTCGATGCGGGTGGACGGGCGGATGTCGCACCAGATTGCGCTCCCTCCGCGATCTGAAAGCACCGCAAATAGGACATCGGCATTTGGCCTGGCCCAGACCTTCGTCGCGGATGGAAATTCATCCTGAAGTATTCGCTTTTGCAACGCGCGCGCCCAGGCCCAGAACACGAGCGGCTCCGGTGAAAAGCGATCCATGTCGCCATTCCATTGGGCAAGTTGATCCAGAATATCGCCGCGAAGCTCATCTGCGCGGTTCTCTTCGAGAGCACCTGTGGAACCCACGAACCAAAGCTCTTTTGCCATTATAGGAAGAAGCGCCCGCGCGGCAGCGCTGACCGTGTCGCGCTGCACCGTAATCGCGCCCTCGACCGAGAATATCGGCTGCCGCTCATCAAGAGCAGCCAGACGGGCGTCTCGAAACGATAAAGGAGTTTCGACCTCCCTGTCAGGCCAGCGAGCAAGGGTTTCTCGGTCGATCGCAAGAATCTCCAATCCGGCTGGTGACAGGTTCATGCATGCGTCCATAGCATCGTTCACATCGGCGGACCGCGCCAGACGGTCAAGCATCATCAGAAAATTGCTGGCCTGCGCGGCCGTGGGATTCTCTGGCTCTTTAACGGCTTTCTGGGACACAGATCGGAACGCCCAAGCGACGCGTTCGCTGCGACCGACGACAATGAAGGGCACACCCGGCAATGTAGCCCCAATCGCGGCTCCGGTCGGGAGTTGAATATCCGCCAGGTACCATTCAGAAGGCAGCGATAAGGGGCCACGTATATCGGCGGCGAGAATTGGTGCTCCGGTAGCTGTTCTGTCTCCAGGCAACGCCCAAGCATCGAGGCTGACCTTGGGCGAGGTCACAAACAGCTCGGGCAAAAGAGGTCGATCCGACGGGATCGGTAGATCTGACAAGCCGGACAGGTCATTCTGCCGTCTCTCGGGTTGAAGATCGTTCAGAAACGCTTGGGCAAGTCTGAGACTATCGACGGGTCTCCAGGCTGCGATCATTCTCTCATCCGCGATCAACAGATCGGGTGAGCCTCTGCCGCGCCCGCCTTCGGACACCAGGCCAAGCCACGCGTTGACACCTGCGGCATATGCGTCGAGCGCTTGGGCTGTCGAAGGCTCAACTTCGATCGTCCGGTCAAGTGGCATCAAGGCTTGCGCTGCCCGCCTTGCCCTCAATAACTGGCCAAGCCTGTCCTGAGCGTGAACGAAACCAAGCGCGAAATAGGCGTCCGGAGCGGAGTCTGCAGAAATGTGCGGTATGGCCGCAGCATCTCGCAGAATATCGACTGGACCTTCGATACCCGCAACACTGAAATCCTCGTCATAGTCGGGGACGGAGGCGCGCAAAAGAAAGTAGACGACACCGGATACGGTCAGTCCTAATGCAAAAACCGCCAGGAGCAAGTCTAGTAATATGTTGAATAGTCGTTTCAATTCGTTGCCGGTGCCAAAGTAATCTCAAGACGTGATGCGCAAGAGGATCACCGAGGCGAAAAAAGCGAGCAGGCCGAAAGCAATACCGAAGCTTGTCGCGTATTGAAGTATATCCAGGCGGTTCCCTTTCCGCCGTTGCGCCAGATAGCCACCCCAGAGCGCCCCTCCGACAAAGCCTGCGAGCACCAGCATCACGATTCCTCCGATTTTGATTTTTCTGAATTGAAACGTCGTCTGACCAATCCGACGGTAAAGGCTAGAGCCCAGACCGCACAGATGAGCGCCAGCGATGTCCAATCACCGAAACGTGCGTAAGGTGTGGGCGCAAGCGCTGTCGGCAGGCTGGCATCTATGACTCCAGTTTGTCCGGTCTCGAGGCGCGCGATGATCTCTCCCTTGGCGTCGATGATCGCGGAAATCCCGGTGTTGGCCGCCCGGACTACAGGAAGCCCTTCTTCGACCGCGCGCATGCGCGCGGAGGCGAGGTGCTGCTCGGGTCCGATGCTGGTCCCGAACCAGGCATCATTTGTGGCGTTGAAAATCCAGTCGGGGCGAAAAAGGTCATCGACTACCTGGCCCGGAAAAATGATTTCGTAACAGATCGCCACCGCGACCAGAGGCGCACCCGGGATCGCCAGCGTGCGTGGCCCTGGTCCTGGCGTGAAATCACCCAAACCTTCGGTCAGCCGCTCGATCGGCAGCCAGCCTCTCAGGGGCACATATTCCCCGAACGGAACAAGATGATGTTTTGCATATCCCGTCAGAATTTCGCCGCTGCCGTCATAGGCTTGAACCGTGTTGAAATATCGGGTTCCCCCATCGCCCTCTACGCGGTCAGGTACGCCTGTCAAAAGGATCCTGCCGTCTGGCAGAACCGTGGATAGCCGCCTACGCGCCAAGGCGTCCTCGTCCAGAAAACCGGGAAAGGCCGTTTCCGGCCACAGCAACAGGTCGAAGCGTCCAGGTTGCGCCGACAAGCCCAAATATTTCTCCAGCGTTCGCTCGCGGCTGCCCGGTGCCCACTTCTCGACTTGCGGCACATTGCCTTGGACGATGCGCAAAGCGCTGTCCGTCGGAGGCACATTCGTCCCTAAACGCAGCGCGCCGCCACCCCAGAGGCCCATCACCACAACGGCGAAGAGCACGAGAACAGGCACGCGTCTGTTTGGTGCCGCCACAATCAACACACCGGGCAACAGCCCTATAAAGACCGTGAGAAAGCTCAGCCCATAGCTTCCTACCCAGGCGGCGGGTTGGCGCAGAGCGGCGTGTTCGACAAGGGCATAAGCGGCAAGGTTCCAGGGAAACCCTGTCAGGACATGACCACGCAGCCATTCTGCGGCAACCCAGCAGGTTGCAAGCAGAAGACCTGCCGTAGTGTCGCCGACAGCACGGCGCTGCATGATGGTGGCAAATAACATCGCCGCAATCGCCGGGAAAATGGCCAGTCCGGCGGACAGTCCCGCGACTGCCGGGATCGCAAGGGCACCGAAACGTTCGGAATCGACGTAAAAGCTCTCGGCGATCCAGGAAACTCCAAACCCGAACTGGCCCATTCCGAAGACCCAGCCGATGAAGAAGGCAGGCGCTGTCGAAACCTGCCGGAGGACGAGAAAGAGTGCTGAGAAGGCGACTGGAACAACGATGAGCCATGAGAATGGTGGAAGGGTTAAAACCGTTAAACCGCCCGCTGCAAAGCTAATCCCTGATCGCAGGGGAATGTAACGGCCACGACCCGTCAGTGGTCGCAAGCCCGCCATCATGTGCCTGTTTTCAACTTGGCGCTCAACCAAGGGGCTATGAGCAGTAGGCCCACGCCACTGACCACGAAAACATCCGCCATGTTGAAGGCGGGCCAATGCGTGGATCCGACATAGAAATCGAGGAAGTCCGTCACACTCCGAAACCGGATGCGGTCGAGGACGTTGCCGAGCGCGCCACCGATAATCGCGCCATAGGCGATAGCCTCAACCGGGTTGGCAGTGCGTACCAACATGACTGTTAACCAGCCGCAGACAGCTAGGGCCAACGCCGTAAGGCTCCACCATGGCGCTCCACCAAGCAGTCCGAACGTCACGCCATCGTTGCGCAGATAGATAAGATTGAAACCGGGAAAGACCGGAATTCCAGCGCTCAAATCTGCCGCGTTGGCGACGACAATTGCTTTTGTCACCTGATCGACAAGAAAAGCGATCAGCGCAGCAAGCAGACCGACGAAGAGGCAAGTTCTCATCAGCTTATCCCAGCCAGACGTCGAGGAACAACATGATCACAAGACCAACGGCGAGGCCGAGCGTCGCCCTGTTCTGATGGCCGGATCGGTGGGTTTCCGGAATGATCTCGTGGCTGATGACGTAGAGCATCGCACCTGCTGCGAAGGCGAGACCCCAGGGCAGCAGCGGTTGCGAAAGACTGATAATCCCTGCGCCGAGAAGTCCACCGACGGGCTCGACGAGACCGGTCAGAGCGGCGATGCCCCAGGCGCGAAGCCTGGAATAGCCCTCGCCGAGCAACGAAACCGCCACCGCCAGACCTTCGGGGGCATTCTGTAATCCAATACCGATCGCAAGTGGCAACCCGCCCGACAAACCGTCAGCCCCGAACCCGACGCCGACGGCAAGCCCTTCGGGAAAATTGTGGATAGTGATCGCGATGATGAAAAGCCAGACGCGCCGCAGCGATGCGGCGTCGGGACCTTCCCGCCCCGTCTTGAAATGTTCATGCGGTAGCCGTTCGTTCATCAGAGCGACCGCGCCCATGCCAAGCAGGATCGCAACACATACGATGGCCGCCGGGAGAGCACCGTTGTCGAACTGTCCTTCAGCTGCGTCGAGAGCCGGGATGATCAGCGAGAAGAACGAAGCCGCGAGCATGACACCCGCCGCGAAGCCAAGCAGCAGATCGCGCGTGGCCCGGGACGGGATGCGCCCAAAAAGAACGGGGACCGCCCCGACCGCGGTCAGCGATCCGGCGGCCAGGCTTCCAAGAAAGCCAAGCGCTATGGGGGAGAGGGGTTCCAATTGTTAAGGTTCTGCCGCGAGTTCAGTCAGGAGCCGAGTAGCTGGTGTAGACCTCGGTCGATCCGTCTTCGTGGATCAGGAAGACATCGTAAGCCTCCCGGTCGTCCTCCGGTCCCATGCCGGGCGACCCGTAGGGCATTCCCGGCACCGCCAGGCCTACCGCGTCTGGCCGGTCCTCCAGCAGGCGTTGGATGTCAGCCGCCGGCACGTGGCCCTCGATCACATAGCCGTCGACCAAAGCCGTATGGCAGGAGACCATGCGCTGCGGCACGCCATTGTCGAGTTTGAAGCGCACAAGAGATCCTCCGAACATGTCCTCGCCCATCGGCGCGAAGCCATTCTCCTCGAGGTGCTTCATCCAGGACAGGCAACAGCCGCAGCCGCTGGTCTTCCGGACGTCGATCTGAATCGCCTCTGCGACGGCCTGCGCCGCAGGAAGCAAGGCAAATGCGATGGCAAGGGCGGGAGTAAATCGTTTCATGGATCAAAGCCTTTCGGTTGTCGTCTGTGCAAATTCGCTGGCGAGCCTCTCAGCAAGAAGTGAACGCGCCTCACGCAGTCGCTCAAGCGCGGCCGTGTCGTCCGCTTCACGCTCGGCCGCCTCTGCCAATCGGTCGTCAGAGAGAGGGTCGGTTGGGCGACCGTCCACCAGCACTTCGTAATGTAGGTTGGGGCCTGTCGCGGTACCCGTCGCACCGACCCGCCCGATCATATCTCCGGCCATCACGCGTTGCCCTTGTGTGAGCCCGTCCGGTACGGCGCTCAGATGCGCATAGCGCGTCAGGGTGTCGGAGCCATGAGCGATCTCGACGACCCGGCCATACCCACCGCGTCGGCCGATGAAGCTAACGCGGCCCGGCGCCGTCGCCTGTACCGGCGTGCCGCGCGCCGCCGCGAAGTCGACTCCTGTGTGCATCCGTACATTGCCGTAGACCGGATGGGTGCGGCGCCCGAACACAGAACTCAGCCGTGCACCTTCGACCGGTTGCGCAAACACGCGCAGGACTTCTCCGTCGACATAGATCGTCGCTTGGCCGCTGCCGTCGTTCGGCCAGACGATTTCATAGACCGAGCCATCGATATCCAGTGCGGCAAAGGCAAGCTCGGGCTGACCAATCCTCTTGTTCCCGTCTCGGGCCTCGCGCCAAAGGAGGCGCATCGTCTCGCCACCCGCAAGATCACGACGGAAATCCACGGTGCCGCCCAGCATCTGCGCCAGGTCCACCGCAAAACGGGCGGGGATGTCTGCCGTGTTCAGGGCGGCGAAAATCGAGCTCTCGATCACCGCCTCGCCGGCGAAAGTCACCAATTCGGGATCCGGGTCCAACACGCGGGCGGCAAGCTGTTCGCCGAAGACCGCCTCTATCCGGACACCGTCTTCGACGGCGAGCTCTACACGACGCGGGTTGTCGTCCGTTGTGGAAACCACCGTAATGATGTGACCCGGACGCAGACGGCGCAGATCGTATTCCGTGCCAATCGCCAAGGCGATTTCGGCGCGATCCGAAGCATCCAGCCCCGCATCGGAAAGGACCGCATCAAGCGTCTCGCCCGACGCAATCTCCCGCGACCAGGTGACCAGCGGGGGCTCGATAGATGGCAAGGAGGTATCAGCGGGGGAAACGGTCAGGAGCGGCCGGGGTCTGAACTCGAATGCGATATCCGCCTGGGCGAGTGTAGGGCGGACCGAATTGGTTTCGGTAATCCGAGGCGGCGCAAGCGGATCGGGAGTCCAGAGGGTCGCTTCAGCAATCGCAGGGGGCACCGGTTCTTTGGACAGAACGCCAGAGATGGCGATGGCGGTCACCGAAAATGCGCCTGCGACCGCAACGGCCGCCAAGACTGTTCTTATCTTCATGTTGCCCCCTCTACGTCTTCTGTCAGTGCGCGCCGGATCTTCGGCACCGCGAATTCTCTTGGCTCGTGATAGTCGATCATGGTGACGAGCTCACCCTCGGCATCGAACAGGAATACGCTTGCCGTATGGTTCATCGTATAGCCGCCGCCCTCAGTCGGGACGCGCTCAAATGAGGCACGAAACCCTTCTGCAGCGCGGGCAATCTGGTCTTCCGGCCCCGTCCAACCACGAATGACCGGATGAAAATAGCCGACATATTCGGCCATGGCCTCGACCGTGTCCCGCTCCGGGTCGACCGTGATGAAGACCACGTTCATCTCTGATGCTTCGTCGCCCAGTTCCTCAAGCCAGCCGGAAATATCCGATAGGGTCGTCGGGCAGACGTCCGGGCAGTAGGTGAACCCGAAAAACACCATTGTCGGACGACCGATCAGGTTGCCAGGCCCTACCTCATTTTCCTCGTGGTCGGTCAGCCGGAACTCCATCGCCGATAGGGGCAGGGGCCGCTGCCCTTTTGGTTCAGGCGCACCGGGCCCGTCCACCCGCCACCAGCCCACGAAGAGCGTCAGGCCAAGAACGCCGGCACCGGCTGCGCCGTATAGAAGGAGCTGCCGACGTTGCATCAGCCCTCCGGTCCACGCGCGGCGATTCCGAGGATTGGGACCTCGACCGTCACCTTGCCGCCATCCGAGAAGGTCAGTGTCAGCGGGAAATTCTCGCCTTCGGTCATCGGCTCTTGCAGCTTCATGAGCATGGCGTGCAACCCGCCCGGCTCCAATGCCACGCTTTGGCCGGGCTCAATCGTGATCTCGCCTGCAGGTGCCATGGAACTGACGCCAACGGAGTTGGTTTTCGACTCATGGATCTCGGGCATCATTGCCAGCGGTGTCGCAAGTCCGGTCAGCGTAACGGCGTCTTCACCCGTGTTGCGCACGGTCATATAGGCGGCACCTGGCCTGTTGACGCCGATCGAGGCGCGGGACCACGCATTCTCGACCACGACATCCTCCGAACCGGCCAGTGCGGGGGCCGACAGCCCTGCAACCGTCAAAAGCACGGCCAATGCATTGGTATATCTCAACTTCTTCACCACTCGTTTCTCCTGCCTCCGCAAATCAGCTTTGGCTTGCCGCAACTTCCACTGCCACCAGCCTCCGCAATTCGGCCTCACCGAACGGATCGAGAGGCTTGCCGTTCACGAAGAACGTGGGCGTTTGGCGGACCCCGACTGTCTCGACATCGGCGCGGTCCTGGTTGAGCACCGCCACAACACCGGGGGCCAGCATCTGTGTCCGGGCAGCTTCGACATCCAGACCTCCGCTTGCTGCAATCTCAAGGATCAATCCGGGTGCCGGGGTCCCGTGAGACGCCCATCTGGGCTGCTCTCGCAAGACTGCCTCGAGCACAGGTTCAAACACGTCCTGCATGCGCGCCGCCTCGAGCACACGGATCGCTTCTACCGACGCCTCGCCGTGAAAAGGCGTATAGCGGATTACAACGCGCACCGCGTCTCCGTGCTCCGCCATGATATCCTCGACGACCGGATAGAAAGCGCGGCATGCCTCGCAGGCCGGGTCGAAGAATTCAACGATGGTTACGGGCGCATCCTCGGGCCCGAGGATCGGGGAATAGGGTCGGATCAGCGCGTTGGCCATTTCAGGGTCGATGGGATCGGACGCGGCAATCGGGTCGGGGCGGGTGGCATACCAGGCGGCCCCGCCGAAACCGGCGACCCCGAGCGCGAGAACGGACAGGATGAGGCCGCGTCGTTTCATTCTTGTGCTTCCTTCAGTGAGAGAGCCGACAGCAGCCCGATCACCACGAAGGCGACGAGCGCCATCAGAGGAATCGGAATGCCGAAGACCAGTTGATTGTCGTCAGTACAGGATGGGCCTGTCGCCGTGCAGGGCTGGATGCGTTCGGGGATCAGCTCGACATAGAGGCCGAGGTGCCAGAGCGCTATGGCGGCGCCCCCGATTGCCAGCGCGATCCCGTAGCGACCCACGCGCCGATCCTGCCACCACAGCCCGAGCCCGAGGACGATGGCCAAGGGAAACATGAAGGCACGCTGAAACCAGCAAAGCACGCAAGGTGTCTGCCCCAGAACCTCGCCGATGAAGAGCACTGCAAGCGACGCGGTGAGCGCGATGATCCAGGCCAGCCCGAGGGCCGTCTCTCCGGAAAGTCGGGTCATGACGATCAGATCCTCTCTCTCAGATCGGCGAGGATCTCTTCGGCGGGCGTGCCGTAGGGCCAGGAGTCCGCGAAGCCTGCTTGCGTGTCGAAAAGGAAAAGATGCGACGTGTGACCCATCGTGTATCCGCCCGGCGCAGTCGCCTGCTCGATCCGTTCATAGAATATCGGAAAAGTTTCGGATGTCGCGGCGATCTGCTCCGGTGTACCGGTAAGCCCGATGATCCCTGCGTCGAACATGGGCACGTACTCCGCTAAAGCCGTCGGCGTATCTCGCTCGGGGTCGATCGTTATGAAAATCGGCTGAACCACTGCCGCCTCATCGCCCAGGCCCTCCATCACGGCCGCGACTTCGGACAGTGTTGTCGGACAGACGTCAGGGCAATTGGTGAAGCCAAAGAAGACCAGCATCCAGCGCCCTGCGAAATCTTCGTCCGTTTGGACAATGCCGCGATGATCGGTCAGTTCGAAATCAGCAAGAAACGGTGGTTCATTCTCGGCTCGGGCAAGGTCGGCACGGTAGTCGGACCATAGCAACAGCCAGATGAAAACGAACGCCGCCGCGCCCGCCAACACCCACAATACCTTCTGAAGACCTGAAAGCCTCACGCCGCTCCGCCCGAACTTGATTCTATATTTTGTGTGCGTTTACATCCTCTAGCTACTGTAGGTTCAAGCGTGATTGTCACCGATCGGCCAACAATCACCTATCTGTGAAACTCAGGTGAAGCTTGTGATGCGCACCGCATAAAGCTACACCCACTGTAGGTAATGTGGGGAGCGGAAATGCTGACGATTGGGACTCTGGCGAAGAAGACCGGAACAAAAGTGCAGACCATCCGGTATTACGAGCAGATCGGACTTATGCCTGAGCCCGGCAGGACCGAGGGGGGCCAACGACGCTATGGCGACGCCGAACTCGACCGCTTGTCATTCGTCCGGCACGCTCGGCAACTGGGCTTCTCGTTGGACGCGATCCGTGAGCTCCTCGATCTCAGCGATCATCCGGGAAAGTCCTGTGCAGAGGCGGATGCAATCGCCCGTCGGCAACTCAAACAGGTCGAGCAACGATTGGCGCGGCTCGAGGCGCTGCGGACGGAATTGAAGCGGATGGTGCATGAGTGCAGCGGCGGACAGACTTCTGATTGCCGTGTGCTCGAGGTACTGCGCGACCATTCCGAATGCCTGACCGACCATGAAGAGATCGGCGCCTGAGCAATTTCGACGACCTTTGATCGGAACGCAAAAAGCCCGGTGTTAGTTACTCATTGGCAATTCACTAATTTGGATACCCGGCATGGCGGAGCAGAGAAACGCAACGGAAAGACGCACACTCTGGATCGTGCTGGGTCTCAACATCGGGCTGGCAGTCGCTTTCTTCGCCTCGGGCGCATTCGGCGAGTCAAGCGCGCTTATCGCCAATGGCCTCGACAATCTGTCGGACAGTTTCGTCTACGCGATCAGCCTCTTCGCGCTGTCCCGCTCCGCCAAGTGGAAGCGCGGAGCGGCGAACGTTTCGGGCGGCCTGCTGATCCTCTTCGCCCTTGGAATCCTGTATGACGCGTGGCGCCGCTACGTCGGCGGATCGGATCCTCTTGGCACGATCATGATTGTCATGGCGCTGGTAGCGGCGGCCATCAACGCACTTTGCGTCTGGCTGCTGGCACGGCTTCGCGATCCAGACGTAAACATCCGAGCGGCGAATACGTTCAGCTGGAACGACTTCGCGGCCAATCTCGGAATCGTCGTCGCAGGCGGGCTCGTAGCCTGGCTCGGAACGAATTGGCCGGACCTTGTCGTGGGCGTGATTGTCGCCGGCATCGCGGCCTGGGGTGGCGTCGGAATCCTGAGAGACGCGCATGGTGAACACCACAAGGCGGTGCACAATGACGATCAGGTAACCAAGGACTCGGCCTGAAATCGGGGCTTGAAGCTACAGTGACTGTAGCAACTACATATTCTCGTGAACGATTCGAGGAGATATCCCGTGAACCCCGCCGACCCTCATTTGGCCAAAACCCGGCTGCTTGATTTTGACGCGACCTCAATTGCAAAACTGATCGAGGAGCGCGGCTGGGCAGACCTTCCCAGCGACGACCGAATTGGGGCCATCTACGATTTCGTCAGGAACGAGATTACCTTCGGCTACAACCGCGCCGACGACATTCCGGCGTCCGAGGTCCTCGCAGATGGCCACGGGCAGTGCAACACCAAGGGCACGCTCCTCATGGCCCTGCTGCGTGGCGTGGGAGTTCGCTGCCGACTGCACGGGTTCACAATCCACAAGGCGCTTCAGAGAGGCGTCGTTCCGGAACTCGTCTATCCCCTCGCGCCGTCCGAAATCCTCCACTCCTGGGTAGAGGTGGACTTGGGCGACGGATGGGTCAATCTTGAAGGCTTCATCCTGGACGCGCCTTTCCTGCAGACGCTGCAGCAGAAATTCCGCGAGACGGATAGTCTGTGCGGCTACGGGGTTGGAACGGAGTGTCTGAGCGCCCCGCCTGTCACTTGGTCCGGCAATGATACCTACATCCAGAAAACCGGTATTGTTCGCGATCTTGGAACCTTCAACGCACCCGACGATTTTTACTCAAAGCACCGCCAGAACTTCGGATTTGTGCGCGACTTGCTCTATCGCCACGTCATCCGTCACTGGATGAATGCCAGGGTTCGCCGCATCCGCCGCGGAATCTTGCCGCCGGTCCCCGGATTCGATCGGCCGAACCACCGCCATGAGGAGACGAACCGTGCCGCATGATCACGGCCACGCCCACATCGATCCTCAATCCGGTGATCGTCGCGTCTCCATCGCCATCTGGGCCAACGGCCTCCTGACGGTCGCGCAGATCGTCGGCGGGATCCTTTCCGGCAGCCTCGCGCTGATCGCGGATGCCCTCCACAATTTCTCGGACATGGCGTCGCTGGTGATCGCCTTCTTCGCGCGTAAGATCGCTCGCCGCCCGGCGGACAAGCGCATGACCTTCGGCTATGGGCGGGTAGAAATCGTCGCAGCGCTCATCAACTACACGACACTTATCCTGATCGGCTTCTACCTGATCTACGAGGGTGGCATGCGCATGATCGACCCACCAGAGGTACAGGGCTGGACGGTGGTGATCCTGGGCGGTGTGGCACTGGTCGTCGACACGTTGACGGCGCTGCTCACCTATTCGATGCAGAAAGGCAGCGTGAACATCCGTGCGCTCTTCCTGCACAACCTATCGGACGCTTTGGCCTCCGTGGCGGTCATCATCGGCGGCTCGCTCATCCTCCTCTACAACATGCGGTGGGTCGACCCGGCGATCACCATCGGCATCGCTCTCTACATCCTCTACCTCGCATTTACCGAGATCGGCGGTCCGATTCGGACGCTGATGCTCGGCAGTCCACCGGACATCGATAATGAAACCGTCGTTCAGGCGATGCGGGGTGTGGATGGTGTCGCGGACGTTCATCACGTGCATCTGTGGCAGATGCAGGAGCACGAGGCGGCTCTGGACTGCCACGTCGTGCTGACAGCGGACGGCTGGGGTCAAATCGAAAAGATCAAGGCCGCGATCAAGGACCGGCTGAAGGACGATTTCAGCATCGGTCATTCGAGTCTGGAATTTGAGCACGAAGACCGCGCACACGAAAACGCTGACCTTTACGGTCACGGCAAACCGGAAAAAGAGGAGGAAAACCATGTTCACCGAGACACTGACAGCTCATGACGACACGATTGGCCTCGCCTGCGAGGGCAAGCTCAGCGAAAGCGACCTGAAACGGATGCACGCCCTGCTTCATGAGCGCCTGCAAGAGACAAGTAAGCCCGGCCTGGTTCTCGATCTCACGAGGTTCGAAGGCTACGATGGGCCGTCCGCTCTGCTCGAAGATCTGAAAATCGACACAGCCCATAGGAATGACTTCCGCCGCGTCGCTGTGGTGGGCGAAGGGGCTTTGTTGGAGTGGGGAACCAGGTTCGCCGACGTGCTGACCACGGCAGAACTCCGTCGGTTCGACCCGGCGGAAATGAAGGCGGCAATCGCCTGGGCAAGTGAAAGGTAGAGTAGCTTTCAATCAGATGCCTTCGCAGAAGACAGCATCTGTTCGAAACCATAAACAAAAGAGCTACAGCAGTTGCGAGACCCAAGAGCAATCCGAATGTTCTGAACATGGTCGCTCCTTTCGCAAAGGAGTAACTTTGGTACAGTGGCACTGCCCTTGCCGGGGCATTATCAAATCGTAATGTTTTAGCGGCTCAGGGCGCCAGTTGGTTAACATAAACTTCATTATGCGACTTTATACTTAGCGTTGCGATAGTATATTATTGTATGTATGCTGAACTCCCATCCCGGAGGCTCCACAGCATGCGCCATTTACTCAAGAAGCTCCTCCCCTCGGTCGCAGTCGCTTTGACCGTGACAAGTTCTTCGCTGCCAATACCCGCCCGCGCGCAGACATACCCGATCGATTGCGCGATCCTCTTGTGCCTGTCTGGCGGCTGGCCTGCTTCCGTCCCTTGCGCCCGAGCCCGCGCCGAATTTATCCGGCGGATCACGCCCTGGCCGGTCGAACCACCGCTGCAAATCTGGCGCTGTCCCATGGGCGCCTCCTACGAGAACGATCGGTTACAAAACAACGCTGGCCGCATCTTTGAAGCCTTGTACCGAACCGACACCCGTCGACCGCTTCAATCCTTGCCAGTAGATAATCTCGTTCCCACCGACCTCGCCCTGCGGCTCGTTCAGGACCGCGCGGACATCGATATCAGCGGTCCAGCGTTCAATTTCGTGCGGTCCATCCGCGTCTTCGATGTACGGTATGCACGACAGCACGTGTCGCGTTGCCCTTAAATCTGAGACACGACGCGTTCGGGGATATTTTTTGCCCTTAATTATGAGATTCCACTGCCATCGCGCCTATGCTTTTCGCGCGCTGCCGGGCGATGTAAACAACCGCGGCAAGCAGACGTGGCTCCTTATCGAAGGCGCGCAATAGAGCAACCCTTGCATAGTCGTCGATGCCGGAGCTTGAGATGGCCGCTTTGACCAGTGGACGGGATTGGGCTGCATCAATTGCAGCAAGGCCAAACAGCCTTACTTCCAGCCTGTGGCCCTGAAGAGCGTATAACGGATCTCCGCGGAAGGCCTTTAATGATATGGCAAAGGTGACCGCGCGCATTGCGCGCCGAAATTGCTTGGAGCTGCGTAATCGCGCGGCGTATTCAAGCCGCGCGGCGCCGTTGCGCGCACGATTTATCAGCTTTTCGGGCATCTGTTCGCCACTGGCCTTGCCGAGCGTCGGCACAAGTCTCGTCCCACAAACCTGGCAGTCGAATGCCCAGGCTCGCCTCCAATGCTTGAGCGAAAGGCCCTCTCTGGAACATTGCAGGCAATGCTGGAATGGTATCTGGGCCGTCAGCGAGGCTTCTCGTGTCGTCATTGCTGGGAAGGTCAAAGATCGCACAACATCTGGGTCAATCCGTGCGGCGTTGGCAATCTTCGCCGCCGCAGCCGCGTCGACGTTGAAGTTCAAGGCGGTGCCATGCGCGGTATCGATTCTGAGATGAGCCAGTAGTTCCGCATCATCACAGTAGTTGGCCGCCGCCAGCCTAGACAACCAACCTGACAACAACTCGTCGGGCAGCGGCGCGACAGTCTTGGGCAGCGGGTGCGGCTTCACACCCCGGACTTCTCGAGCCGCCGATGGGGGTTCGCATGGCGCGACCAAACCGGCGTCCATTTTGCGATTGCGTCATCGGTGATGCATTCATCACCTGTGACAATGGCGTCGATGGAAAGATCCTTGATCAGGGCGAAGATGCGCGAGGTCACCCCGCCGGTCAGCGCAAGTATCTGCTTTAGTGACTTGACCTTCAGATTGGATTTCTTCTCGAGGGGCATTGCCGCGATGAGTGTCTGGATCATGTCCGAGAACTCGGCGTCGTCGCGCCAGTTTGGAAGGTGATGTTCGTCCAGCCGCCTGGCAAGCTGGATATCACCACGGATGGCATCGACGGCCTCGCTGACCCCCAGGCAGACCAGCGACACTTCGAGTTCATTGCTGAGATACCGCAGAACATTGAGAAAGCGGCGCTGTTCGCGGTGGGTCCCGGCCAAGAGGTTGTGGACTTCGTCGATCATGATCATCCGCAGGCCAAGGTCGCGCAAGAGCGCGACGACACGGACTTCGAGGGAGGCCACATTTTGAGCGCGCGCGCTCAGTGCCGTGGCCGGTGCCCCGACGGTCGCCAGGATGTGCAGATAGAACCGTCGTTCGTCGGGAGCTGGTGGTGCTTGTAACAGTAACAGCGGCGTTCGCGTAATTCCCGATGCTGGGTCATATTCCGGTGCATATCTGCGCGAAAGATTGCGGGCGATCATCGTCTTTCCGATCCCGGACGCGCCATGCACAAGAAGGCCAGGCATACGGGTTTGCCTTGGCGCTTCGATCATACACTGCAAACGGTCCAGAACTTGTTCGGCCCGCGGAAAGCCAATCCAGATATCCGATTGAATGAGGGTGATCCGACCGTCTTCCTCTGTTTTTCCTGCCCTCAATTCACCATCTCTCCACCTTGAACAATGGGCGCGATGTATCACCCGTATCGATCGCGCGCAGCCCTTCGGTTGTTGAGACGGCCGAGTTGGCGCCCTCCAATGTCCCTTTTCTTTCACGGGATCGGCGTTCGGCCCTCGTCAGGCTCCGGCTTTCAGACTCGATTTGGCGTTGCTGTCGGATCAGCTCAGCCAGGACCAGCTCATTGGACCCGGACTTGCCAAGGGCACGGGCATTCCTCATGGCTTCGCGATATTCCCAGAGCGACACAGGCGGAATTTCCAGGTTTCGGTACCGAGCTTCGACGTATCGGTCATTATCCAGTTCGACCCAGATCACCGAGAGGTCGCGAGGGTCGTAGCGGACGACCACCTTTCCATCCCCGCGCCCGATGTGGCCTGCAAGCGCATCGGACCAGTACCGTATCTGGAACAGATGGATGCCGTCACGCCTGACCTTGCGCAGTTCACTTGGCAGAAAGCTCACCCGAAAGGCTTCAATCTCGAAGGGGATATCGCCCATCATTTGCTCTGAGAGCGCCTCCCATTTGGCAACGGGCGTGCAGCCAAGACTTGAATGAATGCTGTTGTTGTAGCGGCAGATTTCCAGAGCAAACCAGCGATCGAAGTCGCTTAAGGTCATCGTGGCCATGCCCTCGGCGTCATAGTCGCCCTTGGCCACGACCGAGGATTGCGTTGTTCCAGGCAACAGGTGCACGGCCCCCATCATCGTGCCGATCAATCGTTCGATGTGCCCTCCGAAATGAGGACTGCCTGGCGGCCGATAGACCAGATCGATCCCCCATTCTGCACATGCCGACCGAAAGGCATGCGACCGGAAATCGCGCCCGTTATCGACGTGGATGCTATGCGGTTTACCCTGCGCGGGCCAAGGAACATTGCGCACCAATTCCGCCAGAAGTTCCGCCTTGGGGGCCACAGCCTGTGTCAGGCAAAGCGCCACCGACAGACGCGAAGGTGCCTCGAGAGAGGTGTAATATCCGGTCACCATCCGCGTTGCGACGTCGATCGCCAGCGTGACCCAAGGCCGCCCAATTGGTTTGCGTTCAAAACTGTCGACGAGAATGATGTCCGCAGGCGTATGGTCGATTTGCACGACCTCCAGTGGCCGGTTTGCCTTGTTGTCGCCTACGACCGGCGCAAATTTCTGGCGGGCCGCCTTTGCGCCTTCGCGTGCCTTGGCAATTTCACGGGCATCCATTGCATCCAGCCTGCGCTGAACCGTCCGACGTGTCGGCGGTTGCAAGCCCTGCTGCCAGCACGCGCTTCGGATTTCTGTCACGATGCGCGACAGGCTTGGGCGTTCCCGCCGTAAGAAATAACGGCGAAGATGTTCTTCGATCACCGCTTCCACCTTGCCGGATATCAAGGTTGTACCAGTCGGGCGGCCCCGTTTCCGAGAAGCCAGCGCGCTGGTGCGCCCACCCTCTTCGGCCAGACGCTTTATCCAGCGCCAGACAGTCGCCCTGCTGACACCAAGCTCCCAAACGGCGTCATTGATGCCACTTTCCAGACTGCCAGTTCCTTTGAGATATGCCTGAACAAGCGGACGCAGAACGGCCGCCCTGCGCGCCTCCTCAGCACCAGCGGCAACGAAGTCTTCGCGATCATCATCCATCAATATTTGCCACACGAAGCTGCGAACCCTGTCTCAGGTTTAAGGGCAAAAATATCGGATTTAAAGGCAAAATATCATATTTAAGGGCAAAGCAAGGCCGTTGATTTCGTTGGATTTCTCATCTCACAATTAAGGGCTACGCGACAGCACGAGTCCGGGCGCGATGGGGATTGTAACCGAAGCGCGACCGTGGTCCTCGGCACCTACGGGACCCAAGGCGACTTCTCATGGCAGCGATCTTCGATAACTGCCCTGCCCGAGGCCCATGTGGGACTTGAACGTTGGGGCGAGCATTGCCCTGGCATTTATCACCGATCCGTCTTCGTCGATTGGCGTGACTATGACGGCAACTACGGGTTCGAGCAGGTGAACTACTGACCTGCCGCCACGTAGATTTGTCATGGAAGACGGCTTCTTTGGCTTGCAAGACCTCACCGCATACGCTTCGCGGTCCACATGCTGTTTGGCGTTTAGGCAAACACCGCGGGTTCGCTCTGTTCACCCGTCGTCGCTTCTTCCGATCCTCGTCAGCGCATCGAAGTCGATTTCTTGCTTCTGTTCGTCACTTATATCCGGCCGGGTTTCCGATACCGGCCGGGGCCCCTGGACGTCCCACATCACCGCATGTGAGCCTGTCCTCCAGCGATAAACCCAACCAACAACACTGCACCCATCGGTCCCGATCAGAGTGGCGATCGCGACGCCCTCACCCTTATCTTCGTTCACTGTTTACTGACTTCCTGCACTGCGGCGCTGCGAATTGCGGCGTGGGGTTGCAGAGCGTTCACTACGACCGCGCGCCGGGCTTCTTTGATGTTGGCTAACTGGTCCTCGAGGAGGGAATGATCATCAGACCGGGAAAATGGGTTCCCGCGTTCTCAACAATTCATTGGCTTCAAATCCTGTGGTCGGGCTCCGTGGCGGCTTCGACAATCGACAGGACTTCATCTTTATCAAAGCCAATAACCCTCGCCAGAACTGTAAACTCCACGACGTCGATACGACGCTCGCCGCTTTCGAGACGTGCCACAAACGACTGGTGGCGTTTGAGCTTCGCCGCCAACTGCTGCTGGCTGAGACCCGCATTCTGACGTGCATCAACCAACGCACGGACGAGCGCCAACTGACCATTTGTTCTGATTGTCTTTGCCACGGTAGTGCCCCGAGAGATGGTGTAAGAGCGCCGACCTTCGGAGAGGTTCAAGGCTGATCAGGTCGCCACGGCGGACAGCCTGACGGTTGTAGTGTCGGTGACACGCGCCAGGCTTTCAAGCGACATGTATCTCCGCGCAACCGTCCATTCGTCATTGGTCTCGAGCATCAGCGCGCCGACGAGACGGACGATGGCCTCGTCGTTCGGGAAGATGCCGATGACGTCAGACCTGCGCTTGATCTCCCGGTTCACCCGCTCCAGTGGGTTCGTCGACGCGATCTGGGCCCAATGCTCACGTGGAAAATCCATGTAGGCGAGGACGTCGTCGCGCGAGGCGTCCATGAGGGCGCCGAGCCGCGCCTGCTTCTCGCGCAGCGCGTCAGCCACGACCTCCCACTGGGCTTCGGCATCCGCCTTGTTTTCCTGGGCGAAGATCGTCTTCAGCATTGCCGCCACGGCCGTGCGCTGCTTGGTCGGAGCATGGGCAAGCGCGTTTCTCATCCAGTGAACGCGACAGCGCTGGTGCGTCGCGTCGAACACCCGCCGCGCGGCAGCCCGCAGCCCCTTGTGGTCATCGGAGACCACCAGCTTCACGCCGCGCAGGCCACGGTCGGCGAGAGAGCGCAGGAAGTCGGTCCAGAACGTTTCTGCTTCGGATGGACCGGTGGCGACGCCGAGAACTTCGCGCTTGCCGTCCTCGTTCACAGCTACCGCTATTATCACGGCGCGGCTGATGATCCGCCCGCTCTCGCGCACTTTCACGTAGGTCGCGTCGAGCCAGAGATAGGGCCAGGCGCCTTCGAGCGGCCGGGAGAGGAATGCATTCACCCGCTCGTCGATTTCGACACAAAGGCGACTGACTTGGCTCTTCGACATGCCGCCAGCGCCCATCGCCTTCACCAGATCGTCTACGGAGCGCGTCGAGACCCCGTGGACGTAAGCCTCCTGGATCACCGCCACCAGCGCCTTCTCAGCAGTCCGTCGCGGCTCCAGGAAGCTGGGCAGGTAGCTCCCCTTTCTCAGCCGCGGGATTTCCAGCGCGATCCGACCGGCACGAGTGTCCCAGTCGCGGTCCCGGTAACCGTTTCGCTGAACCTCCCGCAGGGGAGAGCGAGCGCCCTTCGCGGCACCGGTTCGCGCCTCGACCTCCACTTCCATGATCCGCTCGGCCGCGAAGGCCAGCATCTCGCGCACGAGATCGCCATCGGCCTGCTTCGCAACCAGCTCAATCAGCGTCATTCTGTCATCGGTCATCGTCATCTCCGTTCTTGGTTCAAGGTCTCGCAACCCGAACCTTCTCGAAGATCGGCGGTGGCCGCCAGCGTCACACCCGGCCGCGCGCTGCGCTACGCTGGGGGCTCCGCGCGCGGCCTCCTACACCAAGCGTTGGGACACTACCTTTGCCACGCGTCACATACCTTTTGTGACGTCGCTAGCGGATGAAATCCGTTATCTAAAAAGTAGATATTTGAGGGTGTTATCGGCGTCTGGTTTCCATGGGCTGCAAGTCTGATGCTCCCGAAGCTGCCCATCAATCCCCTGCCAATTGCAGAAATCGGCCATAGTCCTCGCTGACTTCGCGCGCTTCCTCGAACGCGCGGGCGCGTTCGCTGTCGAGGCAACGGAAGTAGCTCTGGATATCCTGGATGTAGTCTTCGAAATCGCCACGGATGATATCCGCATAGTCCCGCGCCGCCTGCGAATCGCTTGGCAGGAAAGGACGGGCCGGGGCGAAGCAGGATTCCGCCAAAACCGGCCCGGGAACGCAGATCAGAAGGGCCATAGCTTGCAATGGGAGCAGGCCTGTCAACCTTGGGTTTCTCAAACCTGTTATCTCCTTGATCGCGGACACTGGCCGTGACTAGTGTTTGCGTAACCAAACTACAGCTAAAGCACGATATTACATCTTGCGGTTGATAATATACTATCGTAACTCTGGGCTTCAAGTGGGAATGCCTGGGGTCGCGCCATTGGAGAAAGCGTGAGCCGGGCCATGAACTGGGACATCGAAGCACCAAATGTGGTTACGGAAGCCAGGTTCCGCGAACTCGTGGAAAGCGGCTATAGCGCAGAAATCCTGTGCCAGGAGTCGGCACATAAGAAAGGCCCCAGCTATTACGGGGTCTGGATCATGCGCGTTGTCTCTGATGACGGGGTGGAAAAGCTCCTCGTCACCGCCCGCACGCGGACGACCTACAACGATATCAAGATCCGCGAGTTCAAGACGATCTCTGGCGTGGTGTCATTCTTCATTGGCCTTGGCTTTGCGCATGTCGACCTGCCGCTTGAGGCGGGGACAAGCCGTACGCACAAACTTGCGCCGTCAGACAAAGCCCCATCAGCCAAGGGCGCTGACAACTAACCTCGTCTGCCTCTGGCTGGTCGCCGCGCCAGCCTCCGCGCAAATGGTGCTGGTCATGGAGAGCGACGGCTCCCTGATCCCGTCCCGCTCCCAAAGCAGCTTTGCTCGAAACTACAATGACGGCATCGGTCAGGGTTCGGCCTCCGATGGGATCGCGATCTTCGGCGAGGTAGAGGCCGAGCAAGAGGGCGTCCAAGTCGAGGCCCTTGCCCGCCCGACTCCCCTGCCCCGCGCCGATGTCCTCTCCGGGATTCAGATCACGGCCTTGCGCTATGCCGGCCATCCCGGCCTGCGTCGCGCGGGGCTTTCCGTGACGGATTGGCTGGCTCTCTATCGAGCCAATATTGAGGTTGAGAGCGCCTACCGGCAGGATGCGATTTCAAGTGCAGGTGCCATTGGCCTTGGCCAGCTGATGCCCGCCACTGCGCGTGATCTCGGCGTCGACCCGCGTCAACCATTGCAGAACCTCGACGGCTCCGCCCGCTACCTCGCGATGATGCTGGAGACGTTCGGCGATCCGCGTCTGGCGCTGGCTGCCTACAACGCCGGACCCGATGCGGTCCGCCAGTATGGCGGCGTCCCCCCCTACCGAGAAACCCAGAACCACGTGGCCCGCGTCATGGCCGTCGTGGCCCGATTGGAAGGATCAAATTCATGAAACAGATTTCAAACCTCTTTGTCGCCTCGCTGGCGCTATTCCTGCTGATTGCCGAACCCGCCCTTGCACAGAGCATCGATCTCTCCCCGATCCAGAGCCTGTTACAGGGCATCGTCGATGCGCTGACCGGCCCACTTGGCGTTGTCATCGCGACGCTGGCCGTTCTCGGGGTCTTTCTCAGCTGGTTCTTCAACATCATCGACCTGCGCCAGGCGCTCTGGGTCCTCGTGGGCATCGCTGGTGTTGCCGCCGCCCCCACCATCGTTGCCGCGGTTTTTGCCGGTGGCTGAGCGCGCGCCTCTCTTTCTTGGGCTCGTGCGCCCGCCGAAGCTTCTGGGCCTGCCCATCATGTACGCGATGGTCTGGCTCTTCGGTTCGGTGCTCTTGTTCGTCTGGGTCCAGCACATCGCGGTGCTGGGTGTCGCCGCCCTGCTCTATCCGGTGCTGTGGAAGGCCGCCGATTGGGACCCGCGTTTCATCGACGTAATGATGACGGCGCTGCAGGAGACGCCACCCACGCGAAACCGCAGCATCCATGGCGGGGACAGCTATGCCCCGTGATGACGCCCGTGATGCTGCGCTCGATGCCCGCACAATGACCCCAGACTGGTATGCGCGCGAGACCCGGCTTGCGCATATGCTGCCCTATGTGAGCCTCGTCGACGACCAGACCGTGCGGACCCGGGTGAACGAACTCTTCCGCTGCATCCGGCTCGAGGGAATCAACAGCTACACGACGGACGATGCCTATCTCGACAAGGTGACGGCGCTTTTTGCCCGCATCGTCGCGCAGCTCGGGCCGGAATTCAGCTATTACGTCCACAAGGTCTCCAAGGCCATCAAACCTGATTTCGACCCGATCTGTGAGGACAGCTTCGCAGGCGAGGTTGACCGGCGCTGGCGCGCGAAACTTGAGACCAGCGGGCTCCGCGACAAAACACTGACGCTCACCGTCATTCACCGCCCGCCTCCGAAAAGCCTCCTACCGCACCTCGGCCGCAGCGCGCCGGACCGCCTGAGAGAAGAGACCCGCAAACGCCTGCAGCGCCTCGGTGAGGCCGTGAACGTCTTCCTCTCGGGGCTTACCGAGCTCAAGCCGCGCCTGCTGTCAGCCGGATCGGGAGAGTTGGTGGGATTTTTGGGCGCGCTCAACACCGGAACAGAGCTGCCGCTCTACCCAGCGAACACCTACGGCTTTTTGTCCGTCAACGTCGCCAATACCCGCGTGACGTTTCACGGCGACCATTTCGAGCTTTCCGAGGGCGTCGTGGGCCACCGCTACGGCAAGAGCTTCACCATCGGAGAATACTCGGAAGGCACCTCCTGCACCATGTTCGACATGCTGAACCTGCCGGTCGACATGATCGTCACGCATTCCTTCACCCCGATCAATTCGAACCTCATGGCGGGCCGCATCAAACGGCAAAAGCGCCAGATGCAGGCCAGCCAGGACGCGGCCCTCTCGCTCCTAGAAGCCCTCGATATCGCCGCCGATGATCTCGAGGCCAAGCGCCAAAGCTTCGGCGAACACCATATGGTCGTGACGCTCTTCTGCGAAACGCTGGATGAGCTGCAGACGCTCAGCGCCGAAATCGTGAACGCCGCCGCGACCGAAGGCGTGAAGATGATCGGTGAGCGGGTCGCCGCAAAGGCCCATTACCTCAGCCAGCATCCCGGCAACCAGCCCAAGCGCGTGCGTGCCAGCGCCGTCACCAATCGCAACTTCGCGGATTTTGCGGCCTTTCACCGGACACAGCTCGGCAAACCCGCCGCGAAAACCCCATGGGGCCGGGTCGTCACTTATTTGCCCACGCCGGAGCAGAGCGCCTACCGGTTTTCCTATCACGAGCAAGGCAGCCCGGACAAAGAACCGACCAGCGGGCATACCCTGATCATGGGGCGGCCGGGGTCGGGCAAGTCGGTACTCTCGGCCTTCCTGATGACCCAGGCCCGCCGCGCAGGCGCGCGGATCTTCGTTTTCGACTACCGCCTCGGCATGGAAATGGCCGTCCGCGCAAATGGCGGGCGCTACGCATCCCTGAACGCCGGTCAGCCCACGGGTCTCAATCCCCTTTGGACTGAAACCGATAGTCGTGGCACCGCCTGGCTCTCGGACTGGCTCACAACGCTGCTCTACCGCGCCGACAAACCCCTGACCCCGGCGCAGACCAACCGCATCCAGGAAGTCGTGCGCCAGAATGCCCAGGCCTCCAATCCGGCCCTGCGGAACTGGCGGGATTTCGCATCGCTTTTTGTGTCCACAGATGATGGCGGCGATCTGCACCAGCGCCTGCTCGAGTGGACCGAAGACGGCCGCTACGGCTGGATCTTCGGGCAGAGCCTCGAGGACACGTTCTCGCTCAAAGGCGATGTGGTGGGCTTCGATCTGACCGGCATTCTCGACAGCGAGGCCGACAAGGAGCGGATGGCTGTTCTCTCCTATCTTTTCCGCCGGGTCGAGCGCGAGATCGAGGACCGCCGCCCCACCATCATCGTGATCGACGAGGCCTGGAAGGCGCTCGACAACGCATATTTCGCCGAACGGCTGTCGAACTGGCTCGTGACTGCGCGCAAGCAGAACACCGTCGCGGTGATGATGACGCAATATGCCAGCCAGCTTGAGCGCACCCGGACCGGCAAGACCATCGTCGAAGCCGTTCCGACGCAGATCCTGCTGCCCAATATCCGCGCGCAGCCTGCGGACTACGCCATGCTGAACCTCACGGAGAAGGAGCTCGACGTCCTTCTCAACACGGGCAGCAACAGCCGTTTGGCACTGATCCGCGACGATCAGGGCTCGATCGTGGTCGATGCCGATCTCAGTGCTCTCGGGCCCAATCTCACCATCCTCGGCGGCATGGAGAAAGGCGAGGCGCTCGTCGGCGCCGATTACCGCGACCGCCCAGATTTTTGGAGGCTTTCATGATCCGTATTCTTATCGCTTTGGCTGCGCTCGGCGCGCTGGCCTCCTGCACCCAGTATCGGGAGCCGCAGGCCAATTGCTTCACGTTCCTTGCGTCCACAGCACCCGTCGCGCCTGATTGTGACTTCACGCCCCTTGGCACCCCGGAGGGGGACATTGAAGTCTAGCCTGCCTCATATCCTAGCGCTTTGCCTGCTGCCAGGTCTCGCCTTGTCTCAAGGCGTGCCGACCAATGACAGTGGGCTGACCGCGCGTGATATCGTCGAGACTGGCGATCGCGAGGCAGACCTCGCGATCCAGGCCGACAAGCTTTCCGTGCGCGAACTCATCGCCGAGATCGAACGGGAGCAGCTGGAAACCCTGCAACGCATCCTCGATGCCCAGACCAGCTTCGGCGGTCAGGGCTTGCCGGCTATGGTCTCGGGGCTGGAAAGCGGCAGCGGCGATCCCGACCGCGCCGTGGAAGCCGTCTATGGCACGGGCGAGATCGACCCCAATCCCGGCGGTGCGCAGATGTTCGGCGACGCCGCCGAGAACATCGAGCAGCTCATCATCCGCGTCGCCCAGGAAACCAGCGGCTTTGCGGGTGTTGGCCGCGCAGGGCTCTCCCCCGTCCAATGGCGCGCGCTGCTGCAAGCGCTGATCTGGCAGGAAAGCCGGTTTACGATCGGTGCACGGTCTCCCGTCGGCGCCTATGGTCTCACCCAGATCATGCCGGGCACCGCCAGCGATCTGGGCATCAACCCGGAATACTATGACAGCCCTTACCTGCAGGTACATGGCGGCGCGCGCTATCTCGCGACCCAGCTCAACACATTCGATGGCAATATCATCAACGCGCTCGCGGCCTATAACGCCGGACCCGGCCGGGTTTTCGAGTATGGCGGCGTGCCGCCCTTCCGCGAGACCCAGCACTACGTCCAGGTGATCCCCGAACGCTATAACCTCTATTTGACCCGTATCGGCGGGATCGAAGCGCTTGGCACGATCGACCCCGCGCTTCTGGCCAATGCCAACCTCTCGCTCACGGGTCATGGCGCGGCCTTCTATGGCAACAATTCCCCAGCGGCGATTAGGCAGGCCGCCTTGCGTATTGCGGACATCGTCGAGCGGATTTCCGAAACCGAGGACGTGCAGGAGAGCGTCGCGCTCAACACCTATGCCCGCGCCGAACTCGTGCGCCTCGTCGCTGCACGCATCCGGCTTCAGGCTGCACGCACCCGAGTCCTCTCTGCCGAGGAGCTGGCCCAGGCCAGCGCCCGCATGGCAGAGGGCGCGTTCATGGACTTTACGATCAGGGAGATTGAATGATGGGACATCTGCTCTTGAGGACAGCTTTGGTCACAACGCTTGGCATTGGCTTGCAGTTCAGCGCCCTACCCCCTGTCGCAGCACAAGGCGTGCCCGTCGTCGATACCCAGAACATCGCGCAAAACATCCAGCAGCTCCGGCAGATGATCGAGGACGAGATTCTGCAAAACGAGCAGCTGACGCAGCTCCGCGAACAGCTTGCCACACTCACGGATCAACTTGCCGAGCTGCAGCGCACCTACGAGGCCCTCACCCGCCTTGCCGAGCTTCCAGAAATCATCCGCACCGAGATGGAAGACGAACTCAATGGCCTACTCGACCAGGAGTTCGGGGACATCCTCGCCACGATTGAGGCGATCAAGACTGGGGATTTCTCCGGCCTGTCCGGTTCAGGCGCGGGCGAGATCGAAACCCAGATGGACCGGGTGCTGGCCGACCTCGGCTTTGACGAGGACACCCTCTCGGAAATGGCCGCGAGCGGCAATCCCGGCGCCAACCGCGTGGCGACGCAGGCCACCACCGGTGCGCTCGTCTCGGCGGCGGCCCAGAACAGCTATGAGGACGCCGGCCAATCGCTCGAGCGGGTAGACCGCCTTGTCGGGCTCATCGACGACATGGACGAACTCAAGGAAAGCATCGATCTCAACACGCGCGTGACCGCGGAGCTCGCCATTGCGCTGGTCGCCATGTGGCAACTCGAAGCGGTGCAGACCGTGGGCGACGGCACCGGCGGCGTGATCGATGCCGCCACCATTGCGGAAGAGCAGCGCTTCATGGATTTCACCTTGCCGGACCTCCGGGCAGACTAAGACGTTTCGAAATTGATCCCCAAAAACAAATATCGGTTTTCGCGTTCGAGCGCAGCGAGAGGCAGCGAAGAACCGCTTCAACTCATTTCGAAACGCCGAGCGGGGGCATGAATGGTGGCGACTGAACAAGAAATCATCGAGGAAGAGCTGGTCTACGGTGCCCTGCGCCGTGAACGGCTCTGGCAGCGTCTTGGCCTGATAGGCCTTGTCTTCGGCATCATCGGCTGTCTGAGCGCGGCAGCTGTCTCGATCCTCGATGTCGATCCGCCCCCCGTCGTTGTCCCCTATGATCCCGCCACCGGCTTTGCACTCCCCGAAGCCTCGGTGGGCGCTTCCTCGGTGACCGCCAACCAGGCGATCATCGAGGCGGAAGTGTTCCGCTATGTGACCGACCGCGAGGTCTATAACCAGCTCGACAACGACCTGCGCATCCGCAGCGTCCTGCGCCGCTCTGACGGGGCTGCCGAGAGCGGGCTGCGCCAGATCTGGAACAGCGCAAATGAAAACTATCCGCCGACCGTCTATGGCCCCAATGCCCGACTCGACGTGGAAATCCTCAGCATCAACCGGATCGGCACCAACCGCGCCACGGTGCGCCTGCGCAAGCGTCTGACCTCCATCAACGGCACCCAGACCGGCCTCTTCACTGCGACGCTTCTCTTCGAGTTCCGCCCGGAGACCCGCCGCTCCATCGACGAGGTCTGGACCAATCCATTCGGCTTCACCGTCCTCGAATATTCCATCCGCTCCGACAGATTGGAGAACTGACGTTGTTGTTTATAAGATCGCTTATTTTTGTCATGGCCCTGTTGCCCGGCCTCGCCTCTGCCGAAGCCATCCCGCGTGGCGGTCCCAACGACAGCCGGGTGCGCTTGGCCACCTACCAGGAAGGTCAGGTCTACCGTCTCAGCGTGTCGCTCACCCATGTGACCACCATCGAGTTCGGGATCGGCGAAAGCATCCGCTCGATCATCGCGGGCGACACCGAGGGCTTCGAGATCGACGGCGTCCCGGGCGGTCAGGCCTTCGCGATCAAGCCTGTGGCGCGCGGGGTGCATACCAATGTGACGGTCTACACGAACAGGCGAAGCTACTACTTCAACGTCGAGGAGGTTCGCAGCCCGACCTTCTATGTGGTGCAGTTCCGCTATCCTGATGACGCTGGGCGCCCGACCCGGGCCATCGCCGCCCAAGCGCCAAACTACAATTACGGTGCCAGCGCGCGGACCGAGTTCACGCCGACACGCATCTGGGATGACGGGACGTTCACGTATTTCGCGTTTCCAAGAAACGCGCCTGTGCCCGCGATCTTCCGCTACGCGGGCGGCCGCGAGCGCACGGTCAACACGCAAACTCCTGAAGACGGCGTGATCCGCGTCAGCGGCGTGAACCGCCAATGGGTCCTGCGACTGGGCGAAGAGGTGGTCTGCATCGAGGCGATCCCGCCCGCGGAGGCCACCTCATGAGCGAAACCGGGAACACCGAGCTGGAAAAACGCCTCTCCGCCCTTGAGAAAGGCAGTGCCCGCGCCCCCACGGCGGCGCAGCGCCGGTCGCCCCTTCTCGCGCTGATCGTGGTCCTCGTCATCGGCGCGGGTGGTGCCCTGCTTTATCTCCTCTCACAGCCCGAAGAAGAGGAAGCCTTGCCGACGGCCACTCCGGACGTCTTCCAAAACGAAGGGGATGGCTTTGGCGCTATCGAGACCTTGCCCCCGCCCGAGCCCGAGGTTGTGTTCGTCGGACCAGACCCCGTCGAGCCCAACGCGGAGCTTCTGGCGCAGATCACCGCCCTGCAGGCCCAGATCGAGGAATTGCGCAACGCCCCTGAACCAGTTGTCGAGGAAGACACCGCCGCCGCAGAGGCGATCGACGCGCTGACCGCTCAGATCGCGGCGCTGCAAGCCGCCTCGGAAGCAGCACAGCAACGGTTCCAGGACGAACTGACGGCGCGGGATCGCAGCCTTGAGCAACTCCGCATGGATCTGGAACTGGCCCAACTCGAGGCCAGCCGACCGCAACCCGCGACAACGGGCCCCACGGAGGATGAGCTGCGCGCACGCGAGCAAGAGCGACTGCGCCGCGAGGAAGAAGCCCGGCGCATGGCCGAGCTGGAGCGCCGGGCCGCGGAGGAACGCGCCTTCCAGGAGCGGCGCATCACCTCGCCCACCATCGCTTTTGGCGGTGCCTCCGGAGCGAATGAAACGGCTCTGACTGAACGCACTTTTGGCGAGGTGACGGATTTCGTACTGAACGGGGCGCTGCCCTCGACGGTGACGCAGGCCGAGGTGATCGCCAATCCCTCCAACACGATTCTACAGGGCACCATGATCCAGGCCGTCATGGAAACAGCCCTCGACAGCTCCCTGCCCGGCCAGACCCGCGCCGTGGTGTCCGAGGATGTCTACAGCGTCGATGGCGCGCGCCTCTTGATCCCCCGCGGATCGCGTCTCATCGGGCGCTACCGCGCTGGCGTCGATATCGCGCAGCGCCGCGTCACGATCGCCTGGGACCGGATCATCCTGCCCGCGGGCCAAACCGTCCAGATCAGCTCCTTCGGAGGTGATGAACTGGGCCGTTCTGGCGTCACCGGCCTCATAGACACGCGCTTTGCCGAGCGTTTCGGGTCGGCCGCCCTGATCTCGCTGATTTCCGCCGCACCCAGTGCCGCCGCCTCCGAGGTCCAGGATGAGACTGCCGCCGACGCTCTCGAAGACGTTGGCGATGATCTGGCAGATGCCACGGATAGCGTCATAGGCGATTACCTCTCCATCGGCCCCGTCATCTATGTCGACCAGGGCGCCCGCGTCACGGTCATGGTCGATCGCGATCTGGAGATATTCTGAGCCCATGTCGCTGAGCTATCTCGAAACCTCGCTCGACCGGATCGACGCCGCCGCCCGCGACGATGTCATCGAGATCTGCATCAACCCTGATGGCACCTGCTGGGGCGAATTCCAGGGCGATCACTTCATGCGCGCGCTGGACCAGAGGCTGACCGGCGTTCAGGTCAGGGACCTCGGCAACCAGATCGCCTCCTCGGCCAATACCACGATGAGCAAGGACCGCCCCATCGTCTCGGTCTCGATCACCTACAAGGGGCGCCCGATCCGCGCACAGGTCATCACCCCGCCCGCCGTGCTCTCGGCCATGTCGATCAGCCTGCGGTTCTTCTCAAGCCTGCCACTCGAGGGCATTGCGCTCGATTTCCTCTACGGAAAAGAGCGCAAGCTCGAAGACCTGCGCGTCGAAAAAAAGCGCGCCTTGCGCGCCGTGGTGGCCGCGGGTTTGATCGATGATGCGCTCGCCTTCTGCGTCGAGAACAAACTCAACATGATCGTCTCGGGCGGCACCTCCACCGGCAAGACCGTGGCCG
The DNA here is from genome assembly GCF_001975705.1 of Salipiger abyssi. Classification (NCBI taxonomy): domain Bacteria; kingdom Pseudomonadati; phylum Pseudomonadota; class Alphaproteobacteria; order Rhodobacterales; family Roseobacteraceae; genus Salipiger; species Salipiger abyssi. The sequence goes on along the minus strand of NZ_CP015092.1, from coordinate 36,453 downwards.
CGCGCAAGATCCTCTCTCACGTACCGGCCGAGGAACGCATCGTCACCATCGAAGAAGCGGCCGAGCTTTTGCCGACCCAACCAAATGCCGTGACCCTCATCGCCAATCGCGACGCAGAATTCCAGACCGCCGATGTGCTTCTCACTGCGACGCTGCGCATGCGCCCCGACCGGATCATCCTCGGCGAGGTGCGCGGCAAGGAGGCCATGACCTTTCTGGAAGCCATCAACACCGGCCACGGCGGGTCCATGACCACGCTGCATGCCGAAACCCCGCAATTGGCCGTGCAGCGCCTCGCGATCGCGGCACTCAAGACCGAAATCCCGATGACCTATGCCGACATGATCCAGTACATCGAGAATTCGATCGACGTGATCATCCAGGCCGGTCGCCATGACGGCAAACGCGGCATCACCGAATTCTACCTCCCCGGCGCAACTGAGATTGGAACTTCCCCATGAAGACATTTGAATACGATATCCTGTCCTTTCCCATGACCCGCAAAACCAGCCTTGCCGACATGCAAGCCAGCCTGAATGCCAAAGGTGCGGAAGGCTGGGAGGTGGTGTCGATCAGCACTTCGGAATTCGCCAATATCGGGCACACCGTTTTCCTGAAGCGTGAAACCACAACCAACGGAGCCACGGCATGAGGCAGGCGCGCTATCCCCTCGTATTGACTGCGCTGGTCCTGGGCCTAACGTCGGCACCCGGCTCCGCTGAGCGCAATCTCGTGCCGACCCTCGAGCGCAGTTTCGACGTCTGTCCAGACCGGCCCGCTGAACACGTGTGGATGCAGGAGATCCCCCTGCGCCAAGCCTATCAGCGCGTGTTGGTTCAAGACATCTACCGCGCCCAGAACCTCGAGCGCATCGTCCAGACCGGCAGCTGCGACTGCGAAATCCAGTTCCCGTCCTGGGACGCGGCCGAGGCGGTGTTTCGGGAGAGCTACGCGAGCGACGAACGATGGGAAATGCTGCAAGCCTCGGACGCCTACAACCGCCGCGCCAATGCCGCCCGCCCTGCAGCGAAGGCAATCTGCGACGCCGCGGGCAATTGGTAAGGCAGCGCCGCGATGAGTGTCGTCACCTACTTCGTTGAAACCTCCCAGGGCTACCTCGACACCGCCGCGGAATCCCAGTTCGGGTCCGTCGCTGCGACCGTGGGCACACTTTTGGTTGTGGGTACAACATTGGTGGTGATCCTCGTCTTCCTGAACATGATCTACCAATACAAGGCGATGGACGGCAGAACGGCCTTTTGGCTGGCAGTCAAGATCGGCCTCATCGGGATATTCGCGACCAACTGGGTGCAGTTCAACGCGCTCTCATCTGCCATCCTGGCCGGCATCGACAGCATTGCGGGCGCGCTTGTAGCCTCGGTCGGTGGCGGCACCCCGGGTCCCTCTGGGACCTTTGCCGAAGAGTTTGACCGGCTGATCGCGGAACTCGGCGACTACCTCAATGCAGCCGGATCAGAGCTGAACTGGATGGCCGGGGCCATGCTCGACATCGTCGGGGTGCTTCTGCTCTCGATACTCGGCGGGCTGGCCGCTTTCATCCTCGTGGCCTCTCGACTGATGATCGCACTCCTGATTGGGATCGCTCCGGTGATGATCTTCCTCACCCTCTTCGAAGTGACCAAGGACTATTTCGCGCGCTGGCTGTCCGCGCTGATTTCCTTTGCACTATACCCCATCGTCGTCGCAGGCGTGTTCGCAACGATCACAGGCGTTTCCTCCGCGCTCATCGGTGAACTAGGCGATCCCGAAGGGGCCTCAAACATCGGCGCGCTCATTCCCTTCTTCATGATGGTGCTCATGGCCAAGGGCTTCATTGTCGCCACGCCCTTCATCGTCCGCGCGATCTCCGGCAACATCATGATGCCCGCCGTCTCCGGAGGTCTCGGCGGCGGCTACAGCTTTGCCCGCGCCGCCATGGGAAGCCAGCAGGCCTACAATCGCTACCTCATCGGCGGGGCCAGTGGCGCAGAATACGCAGCCCTCAGGGCGCGGCAGTTCTTTGGCGTGCAGCAGATGCCAGCGAGGCAAGGCATGGGTCAGACGGGTTCCACAGGCGGCACAGGATCCACTGACGCAGGGTCAAAAATGCTGGCACAGCTGGCGAGACTGGGCCGGCTTGGGCGACGGTAACGGCCCTAATCGGGCACTGGGAACGGTTCTCTCATGCTCCGCTTGGAGCTCTAACCGCCGCCATTCGTAGCAAGTTCACTTTCCAAAACTGCTTGTAAAAAAGACAGGCGTTTGGTTCGGCATAGCCGTTGAAAATCAGTCTTAAAATGGACATCTTGTAGTTGTGGGATTGTGAACAAGAGGTTTGATATGAATGTGAGCGCGGGCGTAGGATATGGGTATAATGTTGCAATTGAGAAACTTGCGGAAGAATTGGCAGTGCCGCAAGATCGCTTCGATCAAGCCGAAAGGCGCTACAAGGATCTTGGCGAGTTTTTGCATCGAGATGACTCCAAGGTTCGTGATTATGATCCCGATGTCTATATCCAAGGCTCTTTCGCGCTCGGCACACCGATCAAGCCGACATCCAAGGACGAAGACTACGATCTCGACATCGTTGTCTCGTTCCGGTCTCTGACGAAAGCGCAAATTTCGCAAGCTGATCTGCGCGCTCTTCTGCTGGCTGAGCTCAAGGCGTATCGCGATGCGCGAGGGATCAAGAATGAGGTAAGTGATGAGCCTAGAAGATGCTGCACCTTGATCTACGCAGATGGTGCGCAATTCCACATGGACGTATTGCCGGCTGTGCCGAACGAGGCAAACATGCGTGCCGTTCTTTCTTCTTACCTCGCGGATCAGGCGCTTGCGGAAGGTGCGATTGCCATCACCGATAAAGACAAGACTAGCACATACCGTATCATCACGGATGATTGGCCCCGAAGCAATCCTAGGGGCTTTGCCGCCTGGTTCAAGTCAAGGCAGATCGAACAGCTGAATGAGCGTCGCAGGGCATTCCTCGACGCCCAAGGCAAAGTGACAGCGAGTGTGGAGGACGTCCCGGTATTTCGGGTGCGAACACCTCTCCAGTCAGCCATCATGATCTTGAAGCGTCACAGGGATGAGTGGTTCGCGGAGCGGGATCCGGAGCTGAAGGTTATCAGTGTGATCCTCACGACGCTCTCGGCCCATGCCTACGCAGGCGAAGCAAGGGTGTCAGATGCAATTGCCAAAATCCTGAAGGACATGCATCTCGAAGTCAAAGAACGAAATGGTGAGTCATGGATCGCCAACCCGACTGACCCTTCTGAGAATTTTGCGGATCGGTGGAAGGACTTTCCCGATCGTCGAAAATCCTTCTTTGAGTGGCTTGAAACCGCTCGATCAGATTTTGGCGCCGTTCAAAAGTTCAGTGATACGAATATTGTTTTGAATGAACTGTCACGAAATCTTGGCAGCACCCTTGTTGAAGGTGTTCGCTCGAGGGTAGCGGCATCCGCGGGTTCACGTGCGGCGTCCGTGGCTCCTGCCGCTGCGGCCGGGGCTTCTGCGCCGGGTCTCGTTTTTGGTGGTGAGGATCGGAGGCCGACGGAGCCAAAAGGTTTTGGTTGATGGAGTTCACAGCCGGCGAGGCGAGGCTAATCCGTGAGTGTGAAGAGCTCGCTAGCCTAGCCGCGGCATCAGCTTGGCTAGAAGAACCCCAATTCGGCAAGAACGCCGATGGCCTGCTGAGGTGGTCGTTTGTTCTGCTCGCCGGTGATCGTCGCATTCCATTGCGGCTGGTTTTCCCAGCACTCTTTCCAGATCTGCCACCATTCGTACTTCCAGCCGACAGCTCCGTCCGTTTATCGCAGCACCAATACGGCGAGGGTGGTGAACTATGCCTCCAGTATAGACCGGATAACTGGCATCCCGACTGCAAGAGCGCCGATGTGGTAAGGAGTGCCAAAGCACTTCTCGAAGCAACCCCAAAGGACGATGGTTTCTCGGACGTGGAAAGCGCTCATCCTACCGACTTACCCTCGCTGCTCTCGGGGTGTTCCCGACGCTTCATGCTACCGCCTGACACCGCCCGCCTGTTAAGGTTGCGCCTTGCCGGACACGCAACCGATATTCATATAACTTTGGAGCGCCGGGTTGGGGCTTCCGAAGTCCTTGTTGCTCGCATTGCGAGCATCGGGTTGGACTCTGGCTTGCGTGTGCCGATTGATGGTGCGGGATTTGGGGGAAGGGTGGTCCCTGGGGTCCTATATCGATTGCCCGACATTCGGCATATTCCAGATCTGCAGCCCGAGGAACTGAAGGGGCTCTTGTACCAGTACCTGCCTTCATGGCTCCGTAAATGGGTAGAAGGCGCCGGCGACATGTTGGTCGTCATTTCAAATGGCAAGCAAGAGGTATTGCTGCGCGTTCTCCACAACGGGTCGAAACGAAGGATTGACCTGTTTCATACCTTTGAGCCACCAACGGCAAAAGAACGCCGGGTTCACGGGAAGATGTTCCGAGAATCTAGCATCTGCATCATCGGTGCAGGCTCGCTGGGATCAAAGGTGGCCGCCAGTCTTGCGCGCGAAGGCGTCGGTCAATTCATTTTGTTCGACAATGACGTTCTTTGGTCCGACAACTTGGTTCGAAACGAACTCGATGAAATGGATGTGGGGCATCACAAGGCGGTTTCGCTTAGGGTCAGGACTCATAGCCAATAGATGACGGTTGCAGCAAGGGCGATGGCTGAGAGGAAGACCTTCGGGCATCTGTCGTATCGAGTTGCCACGCGTCGCCAGTCTTTCAGCCTGCCGAACATGATCTCAATCCGGTTGCGGCGTTTGTAGCGGCGCTTGTCGTACTTCACCGGTTTCTTCCGCTGTTTCCGGCCTGGGATGCAGGCCCGTATCCCTTTGTCTTTCAACGTTTCTCTGAACCAGTCGGCATCGTAGCCGCGGTCTCCCAGCAGCCATTCCACCTTTGGCAAACTGCCCACCAAAGCGCGGGCACCGATGTAATCGCTGACTTGTCCTGCCGTGACGAAGAGGTCGAGCGGTCGGCCCTGGCTGTCGCAGACGGCGTGCAACTTCGTGTTCATGCCGCCCTTGGTCCGACCAATCAGGCGTCCACGCCCCCCTTTTTCACGCCCATGCTGGTCGCTGTTCGGTGGGCCTTGAGATAGGTCGCGTCGATCATGACGGTCTTCTGTTCGCCGTGTTCGGCAGCCAGACCCGCCATCATCCGGGCAAAGACGCCCTTGTCGCTCCACCGCTTCCAACGGTTGTAGAGCGTCTTGTGCGGGCCATAAGCGGCGGGTGCATCACGCCATCTTAACCCATTGCGGTTGACGAAGATAATCCCGCTCAGGACGCGCCGATCGTCTACGCGAGGCTTGCCGTGGGATTTAGGAAAGAAAGGCGCAAGGCGCGCCATCTGCGCGTCGCTCAACCAGAAAAGATCAGACATGTTCACCGCTCGTTTTCCGAACCGTGAATCACGCTGCCAGTCGGAAATCAATGGGTCCTGACCCTAGGCACAGATTGCTACGAATAAATCCGGCAGTGAAAGTCGGTGCCTTGGGAATGAGTCTGACGTCTCAATCCGCTGTCCAGCATATTGCTCAGTTGAGCGAGATCATCAGCACTTGTGATCTCGTCATAGATACGACGGCTGATAGCGGAGTGTTTCGAATGGCAGCGGCCATTTGCACGCAGAAGCGTAAACCTCTCGTTTGGGGACGAGTCTACGCCGGAGGACTCGGAGGACTGATTGCACGAAGTATCCCGTCTGAAGATCCGCCACCACTGACCGCTGCATCTCAATTGCGAGCATGGTGCGAGGAGAAAGGCATGGCACCGCCAGAGGGCCGCGAACACAATTACGGGGTGCAAGGTGATGACGACGATGAGCCCTTATTCGCCTCTGACGGCGATGTAGGGGTCATTGCCAACAGGCTGGTTCGTCATGCCCTAGACGCCCTTTCAACAACGGAGATTAGAGTTCATCCGGAACCTGCATACTTTATCGGCCTTCGCAAAGGCTGGATCTTTGATCATCCCTTTGACACCCATCCGGTCATTTTCGGTCCTACCGACGGATGGGTAATAGACAGCACAAGTTGTGCAGAAGAGGGCGTTGAACGCGTCATGACTCACCTTGGAGTACAAGATGACGCTTAGCCTCACAGTCCCACGCTCGCAGCTTGCGAAACTGCAGATCCACCTTAAGCAAGGCGGCAACCGCGAGATCGGCGGGTGGTTGGTTGCAGAACAGACAGCTCCGGGAAAATTTGAACTCGTCGGTTTCACCGTCGATCTTGAGGCGGGGTCACGAGATCGTTTCGATAGTTTGCCTGAGCCGCACTCACAACAGATGGATCGGATCTTGCTGGAAAATAGTGGTCGCGCTGGTCGGGTTGACTATCTTGGCGAATGGCACTCGCACCCGACATTCCCACCAATACCTAGCGAGATCGACGTGGCCTCGATGACGGATATGGTCGAAAACAGCGGACCTTCGTTTGCAGCGTTGGTCATTGTCCGTCTAATGGGCAACGCCTCGATTCAGGCGACTATCACTACGTTTCAACGTGGCCAATTGCCCGAGACCGGCCAGCTGATAATTGCGAATGCAGTTCCCGAAGCTGGACTTGGCGAAGGTTGGAAACCGTCGGAACACTAGCATCATTCGATAGCCGGAAATCGGTTGACTACTCGTCTGACCATCCAATCGTAACTCGCTGTGGTAGCGCTAATCAAAATGGAGCAAAAAATTGTCTAGTTCAAATATCCCGGCCAAGATTCAGACCCAATTATGGGCTTTGGCGGCGGGTCGATGTGAATTTTCAGGATGCAACAAGCTCCTTGTCGGGGATCTAATCGCTGGCAAGGAAGACGGAAAGTTCGGTTTCATCGCGCATATTGTGGCAGATAGCGATAATGGTCCAAGGGGTGATAAAGTCCGTTCGCCACTCCTCGCCCGCGACATCAGCAACCTGATGCTGATGTGCCCCATCCATCACAAGGAAATCGACGTAGACCACGTGGACGACTATCCGGAAGAAACGCTCGTGGCAATGAAGCGCGAGCACGAAGAGCGGATCGAGACTGTTACAGATATGGACGCTGACCGCGCGGCGCATGTGCTCCGTTTCGCGGCGAATATCGGCCAAATGGACTCTTTGGTTTCCACCAAAGCCATTTTTGCCGCTATGCCGCCCGACAGGCATCCGGCGGAGCGACGAACCATCGACATCGAGCTGAATTCAGAAATCAAGGATGATGAACCGGAGTTTTGGGGCATGCAAAGCGCGCATTTACACCGCCAATTCCAACGCAAGGTGAAAGAGCGGATAGAACAGAAGGAGATTCTACAGTTGAGTGTGTTTGCGCTTGCGCCACAGCCGCTTCTCATCGAACTGGGTACATTACTTGGTGACATCATGCCTGTATCTGTTCACCAAAAGCACCGCGAGCCATCTACTTGGAAATGGCAACTCCACCAGCCGTCGATAAATTTCAAAGTTGGCGAGTATTCTGGGCCGAAAGACGTACCAGTCGCCCTCAAGCTGGCGCTCAGTGCGACCGTCGATGATCAGAGAATTAGCTCGGTTCTCGGCGACAACACGGCCATCTGGTCAATCACGGCAGAGGATCCTCACAACGACATCATGCGAAGACTGGACGATCTTGCAATCTACAAGGCCCACCTTCGCAGGCTTTTTGATCAGATCAAAGCCCATCACGGCGAGGATGCGATTATTAACATGTTTCCGGTTCTTCCCGTTTCCGCAGCGGTCGAAACTGGCCGCACACGAATGCCTAAAGCCGATTTGCCGCTAGTCATCTACGACCAAAAGCCGGGGAAGGGATTCGAGCCGATAATCACGGTAAGTGCTTAGGCCCTCATAAATCGTCAGCCGAAGGTTCGTCATTCCAACGCGCTATTGGCCGCTGACCTCCCAACCTTAAGGATTTTCTAGCTAGCACGGCAAGTGTTTGCTCATCGCCCAGCCAGACAAGCCATCCTCGCCACCCTATCGCGCAACCAGCCTTTCACCATCCTCCTCTCTCAGCATCGCTTCCATTTCGTCCAAGCCATCGACTGCAGAGCGCATCTGCGCCTCATCAGCTACGCTCGCAGCTTCAGAATCCACGACGCTGCTGCCAAAATCCATCTCCATCTGGCGCTGTTCCTCGGCGATGACGGCTTGAACGACAGGCGCGGTCTTCTTTGGAGCGGCGTCGGCTTGGCCTGACGGTTGACCATCGCCAGCCTGGCTCGCCCTCTCCATATCGGCTTCTGTTCCCCCTGGCCCATCCGACGGCGGCGTCATCGGCATGGCGCGCACACTGAGCGGCAGGTTCCCCTGCAGCCCCCCTCCCCCCGGCTCCGGAAACGGCAACTCGCCCGTCTGTGCCGCGTGGATCGCCTTGAACAGCCGATCATCAAAATACTGTATCCGCTTTGCCCGGACCGGCATCTGGGCATCGATCACCATGACAATCTCGTCGAGGGGCAGACGGCGCGCCTCATCTTCAGGGAGCAAGGAACTCTCTTCGGTCCGTGTGGATTGGCTGCGGCCCTCAAAGGGGTTCTTGCCGATGGACTGTGAGCGCGTGACCACGGTCTTTGTGGTCTTGCCGACCGCCTTGCTCAGCTCCTCGACGGTCTTCTCATCCGAGGGCGTCAGGTAGAGCTTCACGCCGGCATTGCCCTGCAGGGCGCGGCGGGTGTTCTCGCCATAGATTTCATCGAGGGCGGGGATGGTTTGCGTGACCACAGCCAGGTGGCCGCGATAGGTGCGCAGGGTCTCGATGCTCTCGACCACGATGGGCATTTTTCCGAGGCGATTGAACTCGTCGAGCATGATCATCACGGGCCACGGCTCGTCTGGCCCGGGATCCTTTTCCTGCATGGCGGAGAGCAGGTCGGAGAAAAACAGCCGGATCAGCGGCGCGAGCGGCTTCACCATCAGCGGCTGGACCACGAGATACACTGAAAAGGGCTTCTTGCGGATCGTGCGGAAATCAAAGTCCGACACCGCCGTCGCCTCATCGATCGCGGGGTTCTGCCATTGATCGAGCCCCGAGGTCATCAGGAGCGAAACGTAAGACGTCAGCGTATCGTTGTTGGTCGAAGCCAGCCGCGTGAAGATCAGCTTGGCCGCCCGGTTGTCCACCTCATGGCCGCGCGCGAAATACTCCTTCTGCTTGTTCCCGCCCGAGGCCGCGATGCGGTAGATTTCTCCCAAGGTGGGGCGCTTGCGCTGGAACGCCAGCAGGCCTGCTGCCACGAAGAGATCGATCCCGCCCTTGAGCAGCCCCTGCACCCGGTCATTGTCGCTCTGCAGGAAGAGCGTCGCAAGAAGCTGCAATTCCATCTGCTGGCGGGCGGGATCTTTCAGTTGATAGATGCGCAGGAGCGGGTTGTAGCGATGCGTGCGCTTGCCCTCCCAATCGGTGGGGGCAAAGCGATAGACCTTGTCGCCTTGGGCTGCGCGGTGTCGGGCCGTGGCCTCGAAACATTCGCCTTTCACATCGAGCGTCACGGCGGAGCCTTGCCAGGTCAGAAGGTTCGGAATGACAAAACCCGTGGTCTTGCCACGGCCCGTGGGGGCCACGATCAGCGCATGCGGAAAAACCTTCGAGCATATGTAATTGGCGCGGGAGCCCGGCGTCCCCAGCTTGCCGAGGATGAACCCGGTCCCTGGCGCCCCGAAGAAGCCATTGGCCTTCATCTCGCGCGCGGTCTGCCAATGGGTCTGGCCAAAGCGTGTCAGGGCGGACCCCGAGAGGGCGAGGCTCAGCATGAGGCCGGCGGCGGCGAAGCTGCCGATGATCAGGTGTCGCGTTGCCCTTAAATCTGAGACACGACGCGTTCGGGGATATTTTTTGCCCTTAATTATGAGATTCCACTGCCATCGCGCCTATGCTTTTCGCGCGCTGCCGGGCGATGTAAACAACCGCGGCAAGCAGACGTGGCTCCTTATCGAAGGCGCGCAATAGAGCAACCCTTGCATAGTCGTCGATGCCGGAGCTTGAGATGGCCGCTTTGACCAGTGGACGGGATTGGGCTGCATCAATTGCAGCAAGGCCAAACAGCCTTACTTCCAGCCTGTGGCCCTGAAGAGCGTATAACGGATCTCCGCGGAAGGCCTTTAATGATATGGCAAAGGTGACCGCGCGCATTGCGCGCCGAAATTGCTTGGAGCTGCGTAATCGCGCGGCGTATTCAAGCCGCGCGGCGCCGTTGCGCGCACGATTTATCAGCTTTTCGGGCATCTGTTCGCCACTGGCCTTGCCGAGCGTCGGCACAAGTCTCGTCCCACAAACCTGGCAGTCGAATGCCCAGGCTCGCCTCCAATGCTTGAGCGAAAGGCCCTCTCTGGAACATTGCAGGCAATGCTGGAATGGTATCTGGGCCGTCAGCGAGGCTTCTCGTGTCGTCATTGCTGGGAAGGTCAAAGATCGCACAACATCTGGGTCAATCCGTGCGGCGTTGGCAATCTTCGCCGCCGCAGCCGCGTCGACGTTGAAGTTCAAGGCGGTGCCATGCGCGGTATCGATTCTGAGATGAGCCAGTAGTTCCGCATCATCACAGTAGTTGGCCGCCGCCAGCCTAGACAACCAACCTGACAACAACTCGTCGGGCAGCGGCGCGACAGTCTTGGGCAGCGGGTGCGGCTTCACACCCCGGACTTCTCGAGCCGCCGATGGGGGTTCGCATGGCGCGACCAAACCGGCGTCCATTTTGCGATTGCGTCATCGGTGATGCATTCATCACCTGTGACAATGGCGTCGATGGAAAGATCCTTGATCAGGGCGAAGATGCGCGAGGTCACCCCGCCGGTCAGCGCAAGTATCTGCTTTAGTGACTTGACCTTCAGATTGGATTTCTTCTCGAGGGGCATTGCCGCGATGAGTGTCTGGATCATGTCCGAGAACTCGGCGTCGTCGCGCCAGTTTGGAAGGTGATGTTCGTCCAGCCGCCTGGCAAGCTGGATATCACCACGGATGGCATCGACGGCCTCGCTGACCCCCAGGCAGACCAGCGACACTTCGAGTTCATTGCTGAGATACCGCAGAACATTGAGAAAGCGGCGCTGTTCGCGGTGGGTCCCGGCCAAGAGGTTGTGGACTTCGTCGATCATGATCATCCGCAGGCCAAGGTCGCGCAAGAGCGCGACGACACGGACTTCGAGGGAGGCCACATTTTGAGCGCGCGCGCTCAGTGCCGTGGCCGGTGCCCCGACGGTCGCCAGGATGTGCAGATAGAACCGTCGTTCGTCGGGAGCTGGTGGTGCTTGTAACAGTAACAGCGGCGTTCGCGTAATTCCCGATGCTGGGTCATATTCCGGTGCATATCTGCGCGAAAGATTGCGGGCGATCATCGTCTTTCCGATCCCGGACGCGCCATGCACAAGAAGGCCAGGCATACGGGTTTGCCTTGGCGCTTCGATCATACACTGCAAACGGTCCAGAACTTGTTCGGCCCGCGGAAAGCCAATCCAGATATCCGATTGAATGAGGGTGATCCGACCGTCTTCCTCTGTTTTTCCTGCCCTCAATTCACCATCTCTCCACCTTGAACAATGGGCGCGATGTATCACCCGTATCGATCGCGCGCAGCCCTTCGGTTGTTGAGACGGCCGAGTTGGCGCCCTCCAATGTCCCTTTTCTTTCACGGGATCGGCGTTCGGCCCTCGTCAGGCTCCGGCTTTCAGACTCGATTTGGCGTTGCTGTCGGATCAGCTCAGCCAGGACCAGCTCATTGGACCCGGACTTGCCAAGGGCACGGGCATTCCTCATGGCTTCGCGATATTCCCAGAGCGACACAGGCGGAATTTCCAGGTTTCGGTACCGAGCTTCGACGTATCGGTCATTATCCAGTTCGACCCAGATCACCGAGAGGTCGCGAGGGTCGTAGCGGACGACCACCTTTCCATCCCCGCGCCCGATGTGGCCTGCAAGCGCATCGGACCAGTACCGTATCTGGAACAGATGGATGCCGTCACGCCTGACCTTGCGCAGTTCACTTGGCAGAAAGCTCACCCGAAAGGCTTCAATCTCGAAGGGGATATCGCCCATCATTTGCTCTGAGAGCGCCTCCCATTTGGCAACGGGCGTGCAGCCAAGACTTGAATGAATGCTGTTGTTGTAGCGGCAGATTTCCAGAGCAAACCAGCGATCGAAGTCGCTTAAGGTCATCGTGGCCATGCCCTCGGCGTCATAGTCGCCCTTGGCCACGACCGAGGATTGCGTTGTTCCAGGCAACAGGTGCACGGCCCCCATCATCGTGCCGATCAATCGTTCGATGTGCCCTCCGAAATGAGGACTGCCTGGCGGCCGATAGACCAGATCGATCCCCCATTCTGCACATGCCGACCGAAAGGCATGCGACCGGAAATCGCGCCCGTTATCGACGTGGATGCTATGCGGTTTACCCTGCGCGGGCCAAGGAACATTGCGCACCAATTCCGCCAGAAGTTCCGCCTTGGGGGCCACAGCCTGTGTCAGGCAAAGCGCCACCGACAGACGCGAAGGTGCCTCGAGAGAGGTGTAATATCCGGTCACCATCCGCGTTGCGACGTCGATCGCCAGCGTGACCCAAGGCCGCCCAATTGGTTTGCGTTCAAAACTGTCGACGAGAATGATGTCCGCAGGCGTATGGTCGATTTGCACGACCTCCAGTGGCCGGTTTGCCTTGTTGTCGCCTACGACCGGCGCAAATTTCTGGCGGGCCGCCTTTGCGCCTTCGCGTGCCTTGGCAATTTCACGGGCATCCATTGCATCCAGCCTGCGCTGAACCGTCCGACGTGTCGGCGGTTGCAAGCCCTGCTGCCAGCACGCGCTTCGGATTTCTGTCACGATGCGCGACAGGCTTGGGCGTTCCCGCCGTAAGAAATAACGGCGAAGATGTTCTTCGATCACCGCTTCCACCTTGCCGGATATCAAGGTTGTACCAGTCGGGCGGCCCCGTTTCCGAGAAGCCAGCGCGCTGGTGCGCCCACCCTCTTCGGCCAGACGCTTTATCCAGCGCCAGACAGTCGCCCTGCTGACACCAAGCTCCCAAACGGCGTCATTGATGCCACTTTCCAGACTGCCAGTTCCTTTGAGATATGCCTGAACAAGCGGACGCAGAACGGCCGCCCTGCGCGCCTCCTCAGCACCAGCGGCAACGAAGTCTTCGCGATCATCATCCATCAATATTTGCCACACGAAGCTGCGAACCCTGTCTCAGGTTTAAGGGCAAAAATATCGGATTTAAAGGCAAAATATCATATTTAAGGGCAAAGCAAGGCCGTTGATTTCGTTGGATTTCTCATCTCACAATTAAGGGCTACGCGACAGGCATGTTCATGCCGCTGCCCGGCCGGGCACATGGCTTGGCGAGATGCTGACGCGCAAGCCGCCGATGCTGGTGCGGGTCGCGCTGGCGAACAAAATGGCGCGGATCGTCTGGGCGCTGATGGCCCGAGGCGGCGCCTACCAGTCTCCGACCGCTGCGGCGTAAGCCGTCACTGGTCGCGAGGACGTCGGAGCGGAAGAGGGCAAGGAGACGTTTGGCGCACGGTCGTGAGACGGGATCGGGAGAACCAGAGCGCAACAGAGTGCCATCGAGCACGCGGCTTTGATCTGGACCCGACCTGCGAACACCATACGGGCCCGCGGCGTGATGATGGCCGCAACAGAGGCCGGATACATGTCAGCACCCGACACCGCGCGAAACTGATCCAGAAACCCTCTTGCGCAAGGGGCGGTTATACATGTTGCGCAAATGCTGTGAAGGTTTCACCTTGCGAATCCAGTCTGTTAGTCAGGCTGCATGAGCAGACCCATACCCCCGACCTACAAGACCAGGAACTGGCCAGCCTACAATGAAGCAGTCAAGCGCCGGGGCTCGCTGACGATCTGGTTTGACCCCGAGATGAGCTGGGATGCCGCGCCGACAGGCAGGCGTGGCCGCCAGCAGACCTACAGCGATGCCGCTATCCAGACGTGCCTCTCGATGAAAGTGCTGTTCGGCATGGCGCTCCGGCAGACGACCGGGTTCGTCGAGAGCCTGCTACGGCTGGTCGGCCTGAACTGGACGGTGCCCGACTTCAGCACGCTATCTCGCCGCCAGAAGACCTTGGCCGTGAACATCCCCTACCGCGGCTCCAAGGGGCCGTTGCACCTGCTGATCGACAGCACCGGGATCAAGGTCGAAGGTGAAGGCGAGTGGCACGCACGCAAGCATGGCGGCCCGAAACGGCGCGTCTGGCGCAAGCTCCACCTTGGGATCGATGAAGAAACGTTGGAGATCCGGGCCGTCGAAGTCACCGGGAGCCACATCGGTGATGCGCCCATCCTACCCACCTTCTCGACCAAATCCCGCAGGACCAGGAAATCGGTAGCGTTACGGCTGATGGCGCCTACGACACGCGCAAATGCCACGATGCGATTGCAGATCGCGGTGCCCATGCCGTCATCCCGCCCCGCAAGAACGCGAAGCCCTGGAAGACGATCACCGCCGGAGCCGTGGCGCGAAATGAGGCCCTGCGCGCGGCGAAATACCTGGGCCGCGCGCTCTGGCGACGATGGAGTGGATACCACCGCCGAAGCCGCGTCGAGACAAAGATGCATTGTATCAAGTTGCTGGGCCAGCGGCTCATGGCACGGGACTTCGATCGACAGGTCGCCGAACTCCAGGTCCGCATCGCCGTCCTGAACGGCTACACCGCGCTCGGAATACCCGTCACGGAAGCTGTGGGATAAGTCCGTCCGGGGAAAGGGGAACCTCGGCCTTAAGCCGATTTGTGCATCAGAGCCCTTGACACTAATAATTAGCTATCTATGTTTTTCCCGGCGATGGTTCCCCGGAAGAGGAGCCGGATTTCATCGCTGCATCAAACTGGAGGAAATTCATGTCACGGACAGCCAATTTGGCCGGCCCGCGTTCGCGGACCGGAATGGTGGTGCTTTGCCTCGCTCTGACCGCGGGCTTCGCCCCGCTCGCGTCGGCGCAGGAGCAGCCCGCCTTCAACGAACATGCGGGAACCCTGCCGGACGGGACGGCATGGCTGATCCGCGTGCCCGAGAACTGGAATGGTCGACTACTCAGGGATCTGGATTTCGCCAGCAACGTTTCGGTCGCGTCAGCGGTCCAGCGGTATGACGACCTGCTCGGTCGTGGCTATGCCTTCGCCGGGCTCGCCCGGCACCCGCTGCGCCTGTGGCAATACGATCCGCAGCGTGAAATCCTGAATCTACAAGCTGTTCAGGACATTTTCACGGACCTGGAGCGCGCTCCTGACATGGTGCTGCAATACGGCTGTTCTGGCGGAGGGCTCGACAGCCTCGCTTCGGCCGAGGATTACCCGGACAGGATCGACGGTGCCGCCGTGCTTGCCGCCCATACGCCGGTCTGGATCATGAGCAGTTTCCTGGATGGCTGGTTCGCCATGCAGACCCTGCTGGGCGAAAGCTATGAGGCCGCTGGGCACGGTCCGGCCAGCGATCTCGCCATCGTCGGCCTGCCCAATGCCGGAGCGGGTGGCGAGCGCAGCCTTGACGCGATCCGTGCGTCCTGGATGGCCGCCATCGAAACGGCGGGCGAAAGCCCGGAGGGCCGCGCGCGGCTGGCGCTTGCCTTCGCCATCGGACAGTGGTCGCCGTGGATGGTCGAGGGGACCGAACTACCCGACACCGCGGATGCCGGCGCCATGGCCGACATGATCGTGGCCTCGGCGCTGCGCATCGGCGGTAATGTTGGCGGGTCCTCGCGGCTTCTGTTCGAAAACGCCGCATCGGGGCAGCAACTTTCCGGGAACGAGGGGGTCGACTATGCCGCCTTCTACCAGAATGCCGCACCCGCGATGGCGCGGACGGTTGAGGCGCTCTACGAACAGGCCGGTTTGGACCTTCAGGCCGACATTGCCAGGATCGACGCCGCCCCCCGCATCGCGGCCTCGGATTATGCGCGCGATTTCTGGGCCGCAGACGGGCGCACGACGACCGGCGATCTGCAGGTTCCGGCGATCCGCATCCACATGCTGGGCGACTGGGCCATTCCCTACACGCTGATGGAAGGCTACGGCGCGCTGGTGCAGGAGCAGGGTACCGGCGATCTGTATCGGCAGTCGCTGGTCCAGGGCACGGGCCATTGCGAGTTCACGGCTGCCGAAAGCACGGCCATCGTCGAGACCCTGGTCGAACGGATCGAAACGGGCGCCTGGCCCGAGACATCGCCCGAGGCGCTGAACGCCGCAGCCGAGGCGCTGGAAACCGGGAGCGCCCCCCGGTTCATCGAACACGGTGATTGGCGCGTGGCAGCCTATAACCGGCCCTGGGTTCCGGCAGAATGAGCCGATGGGGAACTGGCGCTGCGCCGGTTCCCCCACAGGTCCGGTGGCGCAAGTCATTGGTGGACCGTCGCCAACGCGCAGTGGGCATCTCTGGCGAGGGCAAGTGTTCCCATGTCTGGACGACCCCTGCTGCGCAAGCTGGGAATTGACGCGCCTATGCCGAAAGCAGTCATGTCTACGGCCTTTGTGGTGCGGTCTAGCCGCTGGCCCAGATGAAGTCCGCGGATCGGGTCCCAATCAAAATTGCGCGCTTTCTGCGCCTTGACCCCCTGGGGTGTCCCGATCCCCGGTTCGACCGGTTTGTCATCTCTTCTCAGCTTCACGCATTCCGTCAGCGGTTCCGCGCTCAGGAGACAGGGGCCGCGTAGATCTCGTTGCGGCGCAGGAGCGCCCAAGCGATCCGGGCAGTCTTGTTGGCGAGCGCGACCGCAACGACTTTCGGTCGCTTGCGTGCTTTAAGCCCAAGCATCCAAGCCTTGCCGGCATCGCCCTGCCTTGCAAAGCGAAGCACCGCAGTCGCGCCGGAAACGAGCAGTCGCCGGATATATCCATCACCCTGCTTGCTGATCCCGGTCTGTCGATCCTTGCCACTGCTTGAGTTCGCCCGTGGCGTCAGGCCTAGCCAGGCCGCGAACTGTCGTGCCGAGCGGAACAGGCTCGGATCCGGAACATTTGCAGCAATTGCGCTGGCGGTGATCGGTCCGATACCGGGAATGGTCGCCAGTCGCCGGCTCGTCTCGTGCGTCCGGTGCCACTCGAGGATCCGTTTCTCCAGGGCCTCAGCCTGATCGGCAATCGCCTCCGCTTGGCAGATCAACGCATGGATGGCAGCCGCAGCATGGTCAGGCAACCGTTCCTGGTTCTCTCGGAAGTGGGTGTCGCCTTGCCCTTAAATCCGAGACACGGCGCGTTTTCCGGCCTTTCTTGCCCTTAAATTTGAGATGAGGTGGCTGAACCGCCGACGCGTAGTCGCATCCGCTGAGCAATCTGGTCGACGGTTGCAAGCAGTCGGGGCTCCTTATCGTAGGCGCGAAGCAGGGCAACTCGTGCGTAGACGTCGATGTCCATGCTGCACAACGCAGCCTTTACCAGTGGACGTGATTGGGCGGAGGCAATGGCGGCAAGGCAGAAGAGCCTTATGTTCGGGCGGGGGCTTTGAAGCGCGAAGAAAGGGTCTCCACATAAAGCTTTGAGTCCCATCGCGAAGGTGACCGCCCGCATGGCTCGGCGTAGTTGACGCGCGCTGCCCGACACCGCGACACGCTCCAGGATCCGTGCCCCCCGGCGGGCACGATCAACCAGCTTTTCGGAGACCGCTGCGCCATTTTGCCTGTCGGCCTTTGGAAGAAGCCGGGCACCACAAATCTGGCAGTCGAACGCCCAGGCCCTACGCCAGTGCCTGAGCTCAAGGCCGCCATCAGCGCAGCTTGTGCAAGCCTGGAACGGCACCTGTGCGGTCAACCGCATCTCTGCTTCCGGCATCGCCGCGAAAGTCATCGACGACACGAACGCTGGATCGAAGCGCGCCGCAACGGAAATCCTATCCGCGGCCAGCATGTCGAGATCAAAATCAAGGGCTGCAGCATATTTTGCGTCGATCCCGATATGGGCGAGCAGGTCTGCTACCTCGCAATGATTGGAAGCGGCCAGTCGCGATAACCAACCAGAAAGCAACTCGTCCGGCACTGGCGTCACCGATATCGGCAGCGGGATACACGTCACGCCCCAGATTTCTCGAGCCGTCGCTGAGCGTTTGCATGGCGCGACCAGACCGGTGTCCATTTTGCGATGGCATCATCAGTGACGCACTCGTCACCGCTGATGATCGCGTCGATGGACAGATCCTTGACCAAGGCAAAGATGCGGGACGTCACCCCGCCAGTTAATGCGAGGATCTGCTTGAGCGACCGCACTTGCAGATTGGATTTCTTCTCCAGCGGCATGGCCGCGATCAATGTCTGGATCATATCCGAAAACTCGGCATCATCGCGCCAATTCGGCAGGTGGTGTTCATCAAGCCGACGGGCCAGTTGGACATCGCCGCGAATGGCATCGACGGCTTCGCTGACACCGTAGCAGACCAAAGATGCCTCCAGCTCGTTGCTGAGATACCTCAAGACATTGAGGAACCGGCGCTGTTCCCTATGCGTGCCCGCAAGAAGGTTGTGGACTTCGTCGATCATGATCATCCGCAGCCCGAGGTCGCGCAAAAGGCCCACGACCCGAACTTCCAGCGAGGCAACACTCTGCGCCTTCAGGCTCAGCGTCGACGACGGGGCTCCGACGGCTGCGAGGATGTGCATATAGAACCGCCGCTCATCAGGAGCGGGTGGCGCCTGCAACAGAAGTAACGGGGTGTGGGTGACGCCCGACTCCGGATCATACTCCGGCGCATAGCGTCGCGACAGGTTGCGGGCGATCATTGTTTTGCCGATGCCGGACGCCCCATGCACCAGAAGGCCAGGCATGCGGGTCTGCCGCGACATCTCAATCAGACCATGCAGCCGGTCCAGCACTTGCTCCGCTCGGGGAAAGCCGATCCAGATGTCCGATTGAATGAGGGCGATGCGGCCGTCGTCTTCAGTTTCTGCCCTCAATTCACCAGCGCTCCACCTTGAACATGGGGCGCGATGGGCGTTGTTGCAGAAAGTCGGCCTGAGTTGTGAGTGCCCCTTTCCCATTCAGTTTCATGCCACGCGGACGACGTGGGCGGTGCCGAGCGCGTTGAAGCGATTGACAAGGGCGACCCGGATGTGGATTTCGGCGGTTTGGCGATCTGGATCCCGCGCGGCGATGCGCTCACCGAAGGCCTTCAGGCATCGCATCTTGGCCTCCACTCGGCTACGGGCGTGGTATCCGGTCCACCGCTTCCAGAATGCCCGACCGTAGTGACGCGTGGCGCGCAGGGTTTCGTTGCGCGCCTTGGCAGCCGGGCAGTCCTCTTTCCAAGCTCGACCGTTCCTTCGGGTCGGTATGATTGCCGTGCCACCGCGTGCGATGACGGCGCCGTGGCAGCGGCGGGTATCGTAGGCACCATCCGCGGTCACGGTGCCGATGTCCTCGTCCTCGGGGATCTGGCCCAACAGGTCCGGCAGGACTGGGCTGTCGCCTTCCCGGCTAGGGGTGAACTCGACGGCCCGGATATCCGAGGTGGCGATATCCATCGCCAGATGCACCTTGCGCCATTGGCGGCGGCCCTGAACGCCATGCTTGCGGGCCTGCCATTCGCCGTCGCCAAGAAACTTGATGCCGGTGCTGTCCACCAGAAGATTCAGCGGCCCTTCGGCACGGCGATAGGGGATCTGCACCTTGAGGGTCTTCTGTCTGCGGCACAGCGTCGAGTAGTCCGGAACGGGCCAGTCTAGCCCTGCCAGGCGCAGGAGGCTCGCGACCATTCCGGCTGTCTGCCTGAGCGGTAGCTTGAACAGAACCTTGAGCGACAGGCAAAACTGGATCGCGGCATTCGAAAAGACCGGCGGGCGCCCTGGGCGTCCCTCATGCGGCGCGTGCCAGGTCATCTCCTTGTCCAGCCAGATCAGCAGCGATCCGCGCTTCCTGAGCGCATCGTTGTAGCTGGACCAGTTCGTCGTGCGGTAGCGGGCGGGCTTGGGCTTGCTCATGCAGATCGTCTAACCGCATGGATTCCCGATGTGAATCCTTCACCGACTGAGTTCTGCAACAACGCCCAGTGCATCACCCAAAAAAAGGGAAACGACGCCAGACCGAGAAGCCTGACGCCGCGCTAGAAAAAAACCCCTGAACACGGTTCTTCTAGCGCAGTGTCCGAACCCCTGCAACCAGCAAAGTGTTTTTGCTGGCAAGAATGTTGTTTGCTCTCGACATGGCATCGTCTCTCTCAGGAGATACGACCATGGAACCAACGACTGGCCTGATCCTAAGGCGGATCACGCAGACAGACCTCTCTGTTTCGGCGCACAAACTGGCCACGCTCATCCTCGACGGAATTGCGTGGAAGGACGGGTATAACGGCCTGCCCCGCGGCACGGCTGCCTTCACCCTGTCCTCTCTGGCAGCGAAGATGGGCGTCTCGCGCCAGTACCTGAGCGTTCTGCTGAGTGAGCTTGAAACTTCTGAACTGAAGCTTGAGCGCGAGAAGTCGAACGGCAAGTTCGCCCCCTGGCTCTTCCGCTTCGCGGCCTTTGACGACGGCGAACAGACCCACGATCTCGTGTCAGACGGAGACGACACATCACTATCTAGAGAAGAATCTAACAAAACTATATTCACAGGACAGATCAACATTGACGGTTGCTCGAACGTGTTCCGAACATGCTGGGCCGAGCTGATCAAGGCCGCGAAGAGCGCCCTACCCTGCTGGAACGTCGATACGCAAGTGATCTGGGAACGCTTCCTTGCCTTCAACCGGGCCCGTGGGAACAGCAAGGTTCCGGCCGGTTTCCTGCTCGGCTTCATGCGCCGGTGGCGCACCTCGCTTGGAGAAGCGACGCGCCCACCGGCTCTCCCCGCACCACAGCCGGTTCAAGAGCCACGAGAGCGCGAGCTGCACGAACAGATCAAGGCTGCGCCAAGCTCGAACCGCCAGTTTCACGCGTCAGACCTGTGTCGCGTCATAGGGCAAGCGGCGTACGATGCGCGCATTGTCGCCGTGATCCGGCAGTTCGGTTGCCCGAGGTTCACTGCTACGCTTGCAGTCCACGGGCGTGCAGTCCTGGCGGGCGAAATCTCGCGGTGATGATGGATCGGGTGCCACAACTCTGGCCAGAACGTATTCAGTCAGGGCAGTTCTGGGATCAAAGCAGGTCGGCGAATTGCTCCAGGTCGGCAACCGTGGCGACCAACCCCTGCTGTGTCAGGATCGCGAGATACTCGTCGACGCTTTTGAGCGGATTCTTGAGGCGCGCGCGAACTTTCCGCAGCGCGGAACAGACCAGACCGGGCGCGAGAGACAGTTGGTTCCGGAAAAAGTCGTCAGGGTGTTGGGTCTCGATGCCAAAGGGCGCAAGTGCCGCTGGTGGGAAGTCCTTCAGGTTCTGCGTGACGATCGCGTCACAGCGCCCAACGATTGCCGCCGCCAGAACGTGCCGATCGTCAGGGTCCGGCAGTGTTAGGGCCGGCACCAATGCCTCGTAGCCGGTGACCAGACAGTCGCGTGTGGCCCTGTCCATCAAGTCGCGAGTTCGTTCCAGCGCGGCGCGCTCCCGATGAGGTTCATTGCGCAGAAGCGCATCAATCCACTCCCGATGGATATCGGCCGTCCACTTGGCCTTGAAAAGGTCTGTGACCGCCAACTGCATCAGTGCATCGCGCATCGGCGCGGGATAAAGGACGTTCGCATCGAACAGGACCGTGTACTGGCTCATTTCGAGCGGTAGCCCATGTCCTGCTCTTGAGCGTCGGCGGCCAGTTGATCGAGCGCAGCTTCACGCTCGGTATCGATCGCGGCCTTGTAGGACATCACGTCTTCCATGCGGACGCGGCGATGCTTGCCGACCTTCCGATGCGGTATGGCACCATCCTCGAGCAGCTTGATCAGGAACGGACGCGAGACGTTCAGAACCTCAGCGGCCTGTACGGTCGAGAGTTCGGCGTTCTCGGGGATGATGGTGACCCCCCGCCCCGCTGCCATCGCCTCGAGGATCTCCATGAGCAGCGATACGGCGCCCGCAGGAAGCTCGATCGGCTCCATCTGCTCGGAGTCCGTCACACGAAGTTTCAACGGCGCGCGCGCCTGGGCGAAGCGTGACAATGCCTGGCCAGAGACGCGCGCAATCGCTGCGTCCTGCGGCGTGGGCGGAAGATGTCGGTGTGCCAGCATGTTCATGGTGGTCTCCTCTCCGGTTTCTGTTCTCTACCACCATATATGAAATAAGTGCAACAAATGCATTAAGTGTTGGTGAGTTTCTGCGCGCCCTGCCGCGTGCTCGCGGTTATCGCTGCTGTCGAGTGAGCGGGTGAGACCCACGCTAACCTTCAGTTTGTCGCCTTCCACATCCTGAACCGCCCCTGTCCTGTCACCTCGCGGATCAGACCCCGCTCTTGCATCCATGCAAGGTTGCGCTGAACAGCGGCGCGACTGGCACTCGTCAGGGCCTGGGCCATTGGCGCAGAGACGAGCGGCCATTCGGTCAGCACTGCGCGCAAGGCCGGCGGCGTCCTGCCCGAGAGCAATGTCATTTCGGCTTCCGCCCGCGCCGACCATGCCTCGATATCGTCAAGGTGCCGCACCGCGGTCAGGCACGCGGCTTCCATCCCGTATAGCCAGCGTTCCAGACGTTCGAACGGTGAACCACCGGCTCGTAGTCCCCCTGCCCCGCCCATGGCCAGAGGCGTGAAGACTGCGCCTCTTCCATCGCTGGCCGCGATCCGCGCAGCTGCGACAGCCGCTTCCATACGGTCGTCGTGCTGCCCGAGCCCCGCGAGGCGCCAGAGGTGAAAGCCCGCGCAAGCGCGAGTGATCGGGTGCAGGTCCGTGGCCTGCCCCATCAGATCCAGCCAACCGCTCGCGCGATCCACGAACGGCTCGGTCTCATCACTGATGTTCTCGGGGTCGCGACGGTCGAGGAAGGCGGAAAGGTCCTGCTCCGGTCCCGGTCCACCCGTCAGTCGCCGAATCGCCCATCCGACTCGCGCCAGCGCCGCCGTGTCGTCCTGGACACCGGACAGGCGCAGCGAGATCCAGAGCGCCAGCCGGTCTTGGCTGATGCGGTCACCGGTGTGCCAGCTCAAATCTGCGGCCTCCATCAGCGCAAGCCGATGCCGCCATCCTTCCGGTCCGCGCTTCAACCGGTCGTCCAGCGCGCCGACGCGACCGGCCACACGGGCAAGACGCGCGGCCTGCCCGCCCTCTGCCTTCCGCCATTCGTCGAGGACCTCGGTTTCACGCGGTTCGGCCCGTGGTCCCGGCGGCAAATAGTCCGGCTCGTCGTCCATCGGACCGGGCAGAAACCACAGGTCGTCCTCAGACGCCTGTTCGACCTCCTCAGCATAAATGCCGAGCGCGTCGGATTCATCATACAATGCGGGGGTTCCAGGCCTCATATGCGCAAAATACAGCTATTTTGAGCTTTACCCAAGGGTTTTATCAGAGTGCGTTTGTACACCTTACATAGCACGCGCGCGCGATGGTCCGCGAGACCTCCCTGATCGCGCTCTGCGTATGGAAACCAAGGGCTTTCTGATGAACAGCGCCACAGAGCGCGCCCTTGCATTCATTTACAAACGGTCGTTTATTGGCGCTATATGAAACTGCAAAAAGACTGTTTTGATGCCATTGATAGGCTATGCGCGCGTATCCACAGAGGATCAAACCCCCCTGCCCCAGTCGCAGGCCCTGAAATCTGCGGGTTGCGCCGAAATCTATGAAGAGCACGCCTCAGGCGGCAATCGCGCGCGGCCGGTGCTTGGGCGTGTGCTCGAACGCATCCAGAGTGGCGATACGCTGGTCGTCGTGAGGATCGACCGGCTTGCGCGGTCTCTGTCGCATCTGCTGGAAGTGATCGAGCGGCTGGAGGCCAGGGGTGCGTTCTTTCGTTCCATTCAGGACCCGATCGACACCGGGTCCCCGCAAGGCAAGTTCACGCTGCAGGTTCTGGGCGCCGCGGCCGAGTTCGAGCGGGCGCTGATCCGGGAACGTACCAAGGCGGGGCTGGCGAGCGCCCGTACCAAGGGCCGGGTCGGCGGGAACCCTGGACTGCGGGCCAAAGACCCTGCTGCTCTTCGCAAAGTGCGGCTGGCGCGACAAGACGGCTACATGGAGCGTCTGAACGAGACGGCACAAGATTGGGTGCCCCATGTGCGCCGGTTGCGACCCGACTTGGCCTGGGAAGACGTGGTGCGCATCATCAACGGCCCATTGCCCGAGGCGCGTCGCTGGACCCAAAGCCGTCTCGTGCGCGCTGTGAATGCCTATGTCCGCGACGGCTTCCTGCCGGCCGAGGTGCTGGCCCGCGCCGGGCGCCGCGAAACCGACGACCGTCTGCCCGCCATCGTCGCCGGCATCAAGGGCGCGGACCCCGACATCACGCTTCAGGCGATCTGTACCCGGCTGGAAGCGATGCGCGAACGCACACCACGCGGGCGGACAAGCTGGCAGCCTTCTTCGGTCAAGATGCTACTGGAGCGGGCTGAGAGGCTGGGGCTGCTCGATTGAGATTCCCGAGAATCGCCCATCCGATTCTGCCGACTGATTTCTGTACGCACTCACAATACATCTTGTGGTCACTACGTAGTTGGCAACGAGGTGTTGAAGTAGAGCGAGAGCGCAGTCGCCCAAGACGCTGATTTTTAACAGTTTACCGTCGACAGAAATCGGTGCCTTCAACGCCCCCAGGCTGCTCAACGGTTTGGTCTGGATTTATCCACAATATCTGTTAAGCTTTGCAAAACAATAAAGACTTGAGGGCAGTGATGAACGGGATACGGGCCTCCCAGAGATTTGAAGTCATGTCCAAGCGGCTTGGTAGTCGGTTGCGTGAACATGCGCAGGAAACCTTCCCACCAGACGCTCAGAAGGGCCTCCGCCGCTTCGCCATGCGGGAAGCGGCTGAACTTCTTCGCATTAATCAGAACACCTTCCGCCATCATGTGTCAAACCTCGAAGGCTTCCCCGAAGGTGTTCTGGAGGGCGGCAACCGCCGTAGCTTCTCTGCAGAGGAGATGGTCGAGGCACAACGCGTACTTCTCGAGACTGGAAGGATCAAGCCAGAAGAACACCCGCACAGAAGACCGGGAGAGGCTTGTCAGGTCTTGACGATCTTCAACCTGAAGGGTGGTTCGGCAAAGACGTCATCTGTTGCCCATGTAGGACAACTACTGGGTCTGCGCGGCTACCGGGTCTTGCTGATCGACCTCGACAGCCAGGCAAGCCTGACAAACCTGTTCGGGGTTACTCCCGAGCTCGATCCGGATATGCCGACTTCATACGATCTTATCCGATCCGATGATCCACTGCCCGCAGCAGAGATCATTCGCAAAACGAACTTCCCGACCGTGGATCTGATCCCGGCATCCATGGACATCATGGAGTACGAGTTCGAGGTCGCCCTGAGCTTCAGACACGGCGCCACCACGTTCCATAGCCGCATCCGGGAAGCGCTTGAGCCCGTCCTCAACCGATATGATGTGGTGATATTTGACACCCCGCCGCAGCTGAACTTCTCGGTAATCTCTGCCCTCTTTGCATCGACCGGGGTCCTGATCCCGCTCAACGCGTCGATGCTCGATGTCATGTCGCTGGCGAGCTTTCTGGGCATGGCGAGCAACCTGATGGGCGTCGTCGAGGCACACGCCCCGGAACATGGACTGAACTTCGTGCGCGTTCTGATCACCCGCTACGAAAATACGGATGGTCCGCAGGTGCAGATTTCATCTCTGCTTCGGACAGTCCTCGGGGATGCCGTGCTGTCTGCCGAGTTCCTGAAATCAACAGCCGTGGGTGATGCTGCGAACACCCAGCAGAGCATCTTCGAGGTCGAACCTCGCGACGTGAATCGGAGAACTTACGAGCGCGCGATCGAGTCCGTCTCGCGCGTGACCGACGAAGTCGAACGCGAAATCCTGAAAGCATGGGGGCGTAGCCATGGCGCGTAAAGTCTTCGGGGACTCACTCAAGAACGCGATGGGCAAAACGCCGCCTTCGGACGAGGATCTGGATGTGAAGCGAACGAGCCCGACCGTAGCTCGCGCACAAGCATCCGTGCTCGAAGAGGATAAACACGCCACGCGGCTGATCGACCCGACCGCCATACGGATGTCCGCGGTCATGGACCGCATCGATCCAAGCGATGGTCTGGATGAGCTTGTCTCGTCGATCCGCGAGCACGGTCAAAAGGTTCCAGTGCTGGTTCGCCGAACCCAGGACGGTGCGCTTGAGATCGTCTATGGACGCCGTCGGCTTCTCGCTTGTCGCCAACTTGGTCAGAAAGTGCGCGCCACGGTCATGGAGATGACCGACGAGGAAGCTCTCATTGCCCAAGGCGTAGAGAATAATGCGCGCCAAGACCCATCGTTCATCGAAAGGGCTCTGTTTGTCGCCGGGATCATTCGAGAACTTGGGAAAACCGACGAAACGCGCAAAAACGCTCAAACGATCGCGTATCGGGCACTTCAGATCGATGAATCGCTCGTCTCGCGGATGAACCGTATCGCTACGGGCATCCCGATGGAACTGATCCAGGCTATCGGACCTGCACACGGCGTTGGTCGACGGGTTTGGGAAAAGCTTTTCAGGCTGTGCGAGAAAGACGTCGCGAGAGCCCGAGAAGTTGCCGGCGAAATTCCTCGCAACATACCGGGCCCCGACCGTCTCGAAGCGGCGGTTACCTTGCTGACAGCCACCAAACCGTCGACGCAGAAGACACATCCCAGCGAGCGCGTGAAGATCGGCCGAAAGGGCAACCGCATCACCATCGATGTGGACGCTGATCTTGTCCCTCGCGTTGAGGAGGCAGTCCGAAAACTGGTCACGGAGCTTCTTGACCGCGGTCAAGACAGGCCAGAGTGACGACCCCGTGTCTTGACCGCGGTCAAGACATCAAAAGCAACGAGCAGAAAACGAAAGGAGGACCGGCTAGAAAAAGAAAGACCCCCCGAAAGCGGTGCTTCCGAAGGGCCTCAATCAGTCTCGACACCTGATTGATACCCCCAAAACGAATCGATTTCAACACCGCTCGCGGTGAACGGGGAAGCTTTTTCTTCCGAAACACCATGAGACATGCAACTGAAACAACAACCGCCCTGGCGGAACGGACATCTCTGCCCTGCCCTAACCCCTATGAGCTTCTGGGCCCGGTTCGCGTTCTGAGGAAGGAGCTCGGTCTCACAACCAATGACCTCGCCGTTCTGACCGCGCTCATTAGCTTCCTACCCCGCAAAGAACGTGAGATTCAGGACAGCCAGCGACTTACGCTCACTGTCGTGTTCCCATCGAACGCTTCTCTGTCTAAGCGCGCCAATGGACTCGATGAGAGAACACTTCGACGCAGCTTGGGACGACTCTCAGCTGCTGAACTGATCGAACGCAAGAACTCAGCAAATGGCAAACGCTTTCCGCTGCGGTATGGAGGCGTTATCAGAGATGCCTTCGGTATCGACCTGAAGCCCTTAATCCAGAGGTACGGCTCGCTCGCGACGCAAGCCTTGCAACTCACCGAAGAACGCGAGCGCTTGCGCTCACTGAAGGCTGAGGCGTTGGCCCTACGAGCTTCGCTACTCCAACAGACACGCTTCGATGAAGCAAAGCTCTCTACCCTCAACATGATCAGAAATGTCCTGCGTCGAGCAACATTAACCGTTGATGCAGTCCTGAGCGTTATCTCGGAACTTAGAGCCCTCGGAGCCGATACCGACGCAAGCTACGGTGAACACCATGCCACAGGAAAAGCTCGTACCGAAGATAATTTACAAGCTGTCGAACACCGACCTCATACACCAAGTTCCAACGATCTGCCCGCCACAAACGGACAAAATGTCCGGCACATAGAGTCTATAAAAAAAGATATTAAAAAGATTGCTCCCTCTACGGTCAATCGCGGTGAACAACCCGCACAAGCCAAACCCACGATGAACCGAGACCCAGCACGCATGGCATGGGAAGACTTCACCCATGTTGCGGGATTTTTCCCAGATCCGCCGCGTACAGGAGAAGCCCTCACCCGCATTCTATACGACCTCGGTCGATTGCTTAGAATAAGCCAAGACGAACTGCGGCATGGCATCCAGAAAGCTGGCGCGGGAAAACTGCTTCTCGTCTTCGACTACCTGATAGCAAGAGCAGACACGATCAAACACCCTGACGCCTATTTCGAAAGGATCCTACGCACACAACTTGCTCCCACATGAACTTCTTGACCGCGGTCAAGAACGATCATCGAGAGGGAAAGGAGTGTTGGTTTGAGGGTGACGGAAAATGAGATCGGGAGAGTGGCTTCCGACGCCCGTCGTGGAGAAGATCTGATGACGAAAGCTGTCCAGAAAATCATCCTGTCCCCTTCGCAGGATATCCCTTTTGACAAGCTGGTGCTGAGCCAGTCCAACGTGCGGCGCATCAAAGCTGGCGTGTCCGTCGAGGAACTGGCCGAAGACATCGCCCGCCGAGGTCTGTTGCAGAGCCTGAGCGTGCGGCCCGTATTGGCTGACGATGGCACCGAGACCGGCAAGTTCGAGATCCCGGCCGGTGGCCGCCGGTTCCAGGCATTGTCCCTGCTGGTGAAGCAGAAGCGTTTGGCAAAGATCACGCCCATTCCCTGCATCGTCCGCGATGCTGCGTCCGACATCCTGGCCGAGGACGATTCCTTGGCCGAGAACATGCAGCGCGTCGCCTTGCACCCGCTCGACCAGTTCCGCGCGTTTGTGTCCCTGCGAGACAAGGGTCAGAGCGATGCAGAGATTGCTGCCGCCTTCTTCGTGACGCCGCAGATCGTGAAGCAGCGCCTCAAACTTGCCTCCGTCGCCCCTGCCCTGCTTGAGATCTATGCCGAGGATGGCATGACGCTGGAGCAGCTCATGGCCTTCACCGTAAACCCCGATCACGCGCGTCAGGTTCAGGTCTGGGATGTGATCCATTCATCCTGGAACAAGGAGCCATTCCAGATCCGGCGCATGCTGACCGAGACCTCGGTCCGGGCGTCCGACCGGCGCGCGATCTTTGTGGGTGTTGAGGCCTACGAAGCGGCGGGCGGCACGATGCTGCATGACCTCTTTCAGGGCGATGACGGAGGTTGGCTCGAAGACCCTGCCCTGCTTGATGGGCTGGTGACAGAAAAACTCATTGCCGAGGCTGAGACGGTTGCAGTTGAGGGCTGGAAGTGGATCGAGGTCGCACTCGACCTGCCCTACGGCTTCAGCCACGGCCTGCGGTCCCTGTCCGGCGATCCGGCCCCGATGACGGATGACGAAGGTGCGGCTCATGCCAAGCTGCTCGCTGAGTATCGGGCGTTGGAAGAGGAATACGAAGGACAGGATGAGATACCCGACGAGATCGACACGCGGCTTGGCGTATTGGAAACGGAGATGGAAAAGATCGAGACCCGGCCGTTGATCTTCGATCCCTTGGAAATCGGACGGGCAGGGGCGTTCGTCACGCTCGACCGCTACGGCGCGCTGGCAGTCTATCGCGGCTATGTGCGCCCTGAGGATGAGCCCGTCGAGGAGGCCGCGGTCCAGGATGGTACTGATCCTGCGGTGGCAGGGCAGGGGGATTATCGTGATCTCACCGACGGCCATGGCAGGGCCGCTCATGGCGGAACCGTCATCATGTCGGGAGGCCAGCCGATTGGCGGCGACCTACCGGAGGATGAGGATGACGGGGCGTTGAAGCCGCTGCCCGAGCGGTTGGTCATGGAACTGACCGCACATCGGACCTTGGCGCTGCGCGAAGCCATCGGGCGTTCCCCCGACGTGGCGCTGACGTTGCTGCTGCTGAAGCTTGTGACGGACATCTTCCGCACCTCCTCTGCGTCGGGCAGCTGTCTCGAGGCATCCGTGCGTCAGGTCTATATGTCGGCGCAAGCGCCCGATCTGAAGGACAGCGTGATCGCCAAGCTGGTCGACGAGCGTCATGCGGAATGGGAAGCCGATCTGCCGCTTGGCGATGATGCAGCGCTCTGGGACTATCTGACGGTCCTCGACCAGGGCAGTCGGCTGGCCCTGCTGGCGCATTGCCTCAGCTTCGGCGTCAACGCGCTGCATGAGAAGGTTAACCCATACGGGGCGGGCATCTCCGCTGGCGGTTTGACCCGGCGGATGGCGCATGCCGATCTCGTGGCGCGTGCCACAGGTCTCGACATGGTCGAGGCGGGCTGGGAGCCGACCGTCGACACCTATCTCAACCGCGTGCCCAAGGCCCGCATCCTCGAGGCCGTGCGCGAGGCGAAAGGGGAGGGGACTGCCCAGCTCCTCGATCACCTGAAAAAAGGTGAGATGGCTAGTGAGGCCGAGCGCTTGCTGAAGGGCAGCGGCTGGTTGCCCGAGGTCCTGCGCCGGAACGATCTCGTGGCGCTGGACGGTGAGGACTGTGCCGAAGCGACTGACAGCGTCAGTGAAGCTGACCTTACTGCATTCCTGACGGATGACCTGCCTGCTGAAAGCGCGTCGATGCTGGCCGCCGAGTAACGAAGTCCAGCAGGGGGCGGATATTCCGCCCCCAATCACCCTATAATATAACAATATCAATAAGATGAGTGCGATTGCTCGCATTCGGAATGAGGAATCATGTCTGCAACAACCATCATCGACACCGCCCCCCTCGGGGCGCTCATTCGCTACACCGACGGCAGTCCCAAGCCGCCGGCACGCTTCACCAAGAAGCTTGCAGCCTGGGAGCGCTCGAACGGCGTTGGCCGTCTTGTGAAAAAGGAACCACCCCGGCCCTATCCGACCTGGACGGCTCCCGCGTCGTTCACGCTGCATGAGGGTAACTTCTCCTCGGAGGGGGTGATCCTCGTGACCATCATGCGTAGCCATTCGGCTGACAGCGCCCTGGTCTTCGAGGTGGCCGAGGAGCCGAAGCCCGGGCAGGTGCGCGTGCTCCTCGACTTCAGCGGCAACACCGAGCTGCTGCATCTGGCGGAATCTGTCACTGCGGCCGAGCTTTGGATCGCCAAGGAAGGATACCGCAATGCGCGACTTGAAATCGTTGGCGATGAAGAGGGCGAAAGGGCAGGGGGCGCGGACCTGGCCGCCTGAGCCCAACTGAAACCGAGGGGCCCGCCAAAGTTCGGGCCTCTCATCCATCACAACCCTGTCCTTTGAGTTCGCGGGGCACCAAAGGATCCATCCCCAAAGAAGAAGTCTTCAACCAAGAGCGTGGCCGGGAGGCTGGCGGCGTTCCAAGCATCAGCGGGACAACCGGCTCCTGATGTTGGGGGACCATCCCCCGCTCGCCATTCCCTTCCTTGGCCCGAATCCCGTCTTCGAGATCAACCCGCGAGGGGTCGGACTACGGGCAAGCCCGTGCCGCCGGATGGATTCGGGCAAGCCGAACGTACCCGGTGATGTCAGCCAGTATTCGGGCCTGCGGGGTCCTGTCGCGCGGGGGATGGTCCCCCGCCTCCAAGACAGGAGCCAAACAGATGTCCCGCAAAGATGCACACGCCTTCGCAGCCTCCCTCGCCGCCACGCTCATGGTCTCGATCGTCGTCTTCCAGGCAGGGGATGGAACCTTCGGCGCCGTCCCCGCCGATGAAATCGACGGCGACGAGGTCGTGATCGTCTCGGAATACGATCCCTTCGGGTGAGGCTTCGGCCTCACTTCCCGAGGGCTTGGCGCAAAAGCGGCTATCGCCGATAGCGGGCCTGCTCTACAGAGCAGTCCTAAGTGCAGAAAAAATATAAGAAAATAGCTCTCCTATAAGAAAGCTTTCCTACGTTTCTGCGATTTTCTTCAAACGATGACGTCGCCGGTGATGCGTCAGACTTCAAGGCCAATGCTCCCGATCTTTCACATGGGCATTTGGAGCATCTGTTGGCAATCTGACGGATGCCTGAAATCCAGAAGTTTCACCGGGACGTGGTGACTGGAGCAAGAGAGAGGTTTCGATCCGTTCTGCGATGGCTGAGACGATAGCGAGGCCAAGCCCGCTACCATCAGTTTTTGCATCTGCCCTCTCGAAGCGCCCTGTCAGGCGTTCGAGTGTTTGGGTTGCTACCGCGGGGCCCTCGTTCGCCACGATCAACTGCCCGTCGCTCGTGAGTGTAACCTCGACTGGGGCATTCTGCGCCCCGTGGCGTAGGGCGTTTTCCACCAGATTCCGGCACAGAATTCCCAATGCGTCGGGGTCGATATCAGACAAGACAGGCGTGTCCGGCAAGTTCAACATAAGGCGCCCGTTCTCTGTGCTGCGCGCAATATCTTCCACCACGACCCGAGTGATGGTTCTGACATCAGCGCTCTGGTCCATCCGAAGTCTACCGCCTTCCGCCCGCGCAAGCTGCAGGAGACGTTCGGACAGCCGAGCGAGACGCTTGAGCGTCGCCTCGATCTCGGCGGCGCGCGCGTCGATGGTCGGATCTTTGGTCTCTGACCGCAGTCGCTGCGCCTGGGCGATAGCGCCCGCCAATGGTGTCCTTAGTTCATGAGCCGCATTGGCTGCAAAACTTCGCTCAGCCTCGAACGCGTCGCGCAACCGAGCCAAAAGGCTGTTCAAGGTTGCAGCCAGCGGGCCGATTTCCGTCGGCAGGTCGGCCGCGGGTACTTCTGACAGGTCGCGCACGCCGCGCGCTTCAAGCCGCGTACGGAACCGATGGAGAGGGGCGAGGCTAAAGCGCACAGCGAGAATAATCGACGCGAGCGCCAACGGCAGCACAACCAGCAGCGGCAGGCCAAGGCTCATCTGGATTTCCCGAGCAACCGAAGCGCGATGCGCCAACGGTTCGGCCACGGTGATGCTGATCGTCCCCTGGAGCGCCGCGTCGCTGTAGAGGCGATGTGTGGCGTTCTGCCCAAATCCCGGACCATCGTATGGAGGAAACACGGCAGGGTCCGCCGCATGGGATTGCAGCAAAATGCGTCCCTCGGCATCGCGTACGATGTAGGTGAAGAACTCGTCATGCTCCCGGATCGGCGCGAGGCGCTGCGTCACACCCTGATCTTCTCGCCCGACGATGTCGGTCACGGCCAGCGGCAGGATGCGCTCGGCGGTTTCGCGTAGGGCGCTGTCGAAGACCTCATCCATCTCGCCCCGAACGATCACCGCGGTAACCGTGGCGGCGGCGAGCCAGAGGATCGTCAGCACAAGGCCGAGTGACAAGCCGAGCCGTACCTGAAGGCTGGATGGCCACATCATGGCTTGCCCAGCCGGTAACCCATGCCGCGCTCGGTCTCGATGATGGCGCTCCCCAGTTTCTTGCGCAGGCGGCTCACGTGCACCTCGATGGTGTTGCTCTCGACTTCGGCGTCGAAAGCGTAGAGCTTCTCCTCCAACTGCGCCTTGGACAGGAGCTGCCCGGGACGCGCCAGGAAGGCCTCGAAGAGCGCCCATTCCCGCGCCGTCAGCGGCACATGTCTGCCATCCCGATGGACGCTGCGCGCGGCAAGGTCGATGTCGAGCGGTCCGTGGGTCAGGATCGGGTTGGGGTTGCCGCTGTAGCGCCGCGCGACCGATCCGATCCGTGCCGACAGTTCCGACAGGTCGAAGGGCTTCACAAGATAGTCGTCAGCGCCCGCATTGAGGCCTTCGATCCTATCGGACACCTGGTCGAGCGCCGTCAGGATGATGACCGGCGTCACGTCTCCACGCGTCCTGAGGCCCTTGAGGAACCCGATACCACGTCCGTCTGGCAGCATGAGGTCGAGCAGGAGCAGGTCGTAGGAGGTTGCGCTCATCGCGTCTGCCGCCGCGTCTAGCCGCGTGACCCAGTCTACTGACTGGCCATCAGCTGCGATCTGGTCGCGCACGGCAGCGCCAAGAGTCGTGTCGTCCTCGATCAGCAATATGCGCATGGTCGTACCCGTCCTTTCCTGATGTCCCTCCATGATCCGTCTGGCTGACACGAAGCTGAAGCTTGTGGGTCGAGCCCCTTCAGGCTGCCGTCAGCTTCGCGGCGCATGAATGGCATCAAGAGGCGAGCCACTAGGAGTGTGCCCCATGAAGAAGACATTGACAATTATCGGCTTTCTCGCGGTCTTTCCGGTCGGCGCGGCGCTGGCTGACGACGATTGCTTCGTGCCGATGGCCGACTGGCAGCCGCGCGATGCTGTTGCCATGCTGGCTGAGGAAAATGGTTGGACGGTGCGCCGGATCAAGATCGATGACGGCTGCTACGAGATCGATGGGAGGGATGCCGAGGGGCGTGCGATCGAGGTGACTGTCCACCCGGCCACGCTGGAGATAATCGAGTTCGAATACGAGGACGACGAGGATGATCGCCGCGAGCGGAATCACGAGAGACGCGACGATGACTGATGCAGCGCGTCGCGACGGTAATGTCCCGGTGCCGGGCCTGCCGCCACTCTCCCGGCTTTCCCTAAACTCTCCTCTAGCTCTGACGGGCCCGGTGCTGGTTGCGTTGCCATGCCTGCTGGCGGCACTGATCGGGTTCAACACCTATGCGCCCTATGGCGCGGATGCAGCACTTGGCATTGCCGTCGGGGCCGCGGCAGTTGTCGCGATGGCACAGACCCTGATCCTCGCCGCACGGCCGCCGCTGGTGGAACGATTGTTCGGCGGTCTCGATCGCATGTACCGTTTCCACAAGTGGCTTGGTATTTCCGCAATGGTCCTGATGATCCTGCACCAGCAGATCGAGCCGGATTTCGAGCGTTTGGTGCGTGAAACCTCCCTTGGTGAACTTGGTGAAGAGGCGGGCGAACTTGCCTTCAACGCGCTTCTCGCCCTGGTTGCTGTCAGCTGGTTCCGGAGATTGCCCTTCACCCCACTGGAAATCCCCTATCAGATCTGGCGGTTCAGCCATCGTTTCATGGGGGCCCTTTTTGCAATCGTGGTCTTTCACCAGTTCTTCGTCGACCTGCCGACAGAGGTAGATCCATCGCTCTCGGTGCTTCTAAACACATTTGGCATCGCGGGAGTGATCGCGTGGATATTCACCGAGCTGGTCGCCCCGTACCTGCGGCGTAGAGAATTCACCGTCACAGAGATCAGCCAGACCAAGGACACCACCACGCTAACCCTCCGCCCCGAGGGGCGGGCCATGCGGTGGCGGCCGGGGCAATTCGCCTTCTTCCGCGCGCCAGAGGCAGGACTGTCCGAGCCGCACCCCTTCACGATCGCCAGCGCCCCGCGCCCTGACGGCACCCTGACGTTCTCCATCCGGGGCTTGGGTGGCTGGACACGAAGCCTGCCCGCCATCTTGCGGACCGGAACGCGCGTGCAGGTCGAAGGGCCATATGGACGGTTCAATTTCCGCAAGGGCGGTGCGCGCCAGATATGGCTGGCGGGCGGCATCGGTATCACGCCGTTCCTCGCCTGGGCCGAAAGCCTGAGCGAAGCGGATAGCCGCGACATTCACCTCATCCACTGCGTTCGGACACAAGAGGAGGCGATTGGGGTAGAGACGCTGCGCGCTGCGGCTGCCCGCAACCCGAGGTTCAGTTTCGAGGTGGTCGTTACGACGCGCGATGGCAGGCTCACGGCCGAGCGCCTGATTGGCGCGGTCCCTTTCGCGATCCGGCAAGCCGATTTGTGGTTCTGCGGCCCAACCGGTCTGAAGGACGGGATTCTCAAGGGCTTGAAAGCACAAGGCCAAACGCCTCGCCGTGTCCGCTTCGAGCAGTTCGAATTCACCTGAACGCGGGGCAGGGCGCATAGCCATGCCAGCCCTGTAGCCTGCGCTCGCATCTTTTTTTGGCCCCGTCCTCATCGGCGGGGCCATTTTCCTGACGGCAAGCTGAAGCAGGAATCGCTGGGGCGTCAGGATGCCCTCAGGTCGGGGTGCCAGATTGGTCTCATCAAACGAAAGGACCCCTTGCCATGAAAAAGACCCTGACCGCCCTTGCCCTGATCGCACTTTTGCCCGCCGGCGCTGCGCTGGCCGACGACGATGATTGCAATGCGCCCCGTGACCAGTGGCAGCCGCGCGAGGCCGCCATGCAGATGGCCGAACAGAACGGTTGGACGGTGCGCGACTTCGAGATCGACGACGGCTGCTACGAAATCGAAGGCCGAGACCAGGATGGCCGCGAGATCGAGGTGAAGCTCGATCCGGCGACGCTGCAGATCGTCGAGATGGACTACGAGGATGATGACGACGACCGCGGTGGCGCCCGCAATCCCGCGCCCGCTGGAACGGTCGCTCCTCCGCAGAACGGCCTCTTCGGAAACGGCGCCCCTCCGCAGGTTCAGGTGAACTGAACAGCTCCGAAGCACCCTGAACAAGGATCATTCCCATGAAATCACTTCTCGCAACGCTCGCGCTGACCACCGCACTCACGCTTCCCGGCCTCGCTATGGCACGGCCCGTGACGCTCACAACCACCCTCAACAACTATGGCGGCGACGGCGCTTACCTCGCGCTTTACGTTACCGACGCCTCGGGCGCCTATGTCGGCAGTCTCTGGATGGCTGGTGGCAAGTCCAAGTACTACGAGCATCTGAGCGACTGGTACCGTGCCACGGGCGGCGATACCGCGCAGGTAAACGGTATCACCGGCGCCAGCGTCGGCGCGGGCCGCAGTCTCGAGATCACGCTCGACCTGGCCGACGCGCTGTTCGACGCGG